>DQWO01000034.1 GCA_011042595.1 Pseudomonadota bacterium | reverse complement strand
GTCAAACACCGAGCTGAAAGGCCTTGTCGTAGGAGCTCTGGCATACGGCGGATTTTCAGAACAGGCTGTTGATCAAATGAAGGTGGCTTTCTTTTTTTGCCATATCTTCCAAGTCTTGAGTGAAACCGGATTTACTGAATAAGAGATGTTGACAATTTGGTGAAAGTGGTAGTTTGTTAGATACTATTTTGTTTTGTAATTCCCTGTAAACCGACAATCCAATTTTCTTATGGCTCCATTTGCATTCACCCACGACATTGAGTTGAAGATCTGTGTTGACTCCTGCTATATCAAGTTCATATTTTCCAGCCCATTGCCGTCCAACCCTCAGACAGTTAAAGGTTGAGGAGTTACTCTTGACAAAGTCCCGGCAAAGTTGCTCATAACAGAAAGAGATGTGTTTTTGAATCAATGGATTTAGCCGTTCCATGATAATTTCGGTTTGACCGAATTCAAGGAAACTGTCATAGGGGTAGATACTGCCGAACCAGAGGCGCAGGAAGGGGTCAGCAACCTGATAAAAGCCTTTTTTTGAGCGTGCTGGATTTTTTTCGAGAACAGGCACCTCTCGATATATCAAAAATAAATCTTTTAACAGTTCAATGTAATGAGTGAGCTGATTGGCTGGCAGGGCAAGTTGTCTGCCGATCTCAGAAATACGTCCAGTTCCGTTGCCCAGTGTCTGAAGGATAGACCAACAAATGTTGGGGGATGAAATCTCTTCATGGAGTAGATAGCGTGCTTCATGGTAGAGTACTCCGGTCTGCTTCAGGACAAGTTCCTGTAGGGCTGAGGAAAAGTTTTTATAGTTTCTCATGAGTTCAAGATAACGCGGTACCCCACCCCCGAGGCTATAAAATTTGATCAGTTCCTCTTCTGTATGATTCGGTAAAAAATCTTTTATATATTGATATGACAGGGGTTTCAGGAGTATTTGGGCTGCTGCTCGTCCGTAGAGAGGTGCGGATTGGGCCATGGTTTCCTTGTACATCATTGATGTAATTGAGCCACAGAGAATGAGCAGTATGTTTTTATTTTTCCAGTTTTCATCCCACCATTTTTGCAGAAAGGAAGAAAATGCCGGCTGAATTTGGCAAAGGTATTGATATTCGTCAAGGATGAGGATCATTTTTTTATCTTGGGGGCAGAAACGGTCAAAGGCAGCAAAAATATCATACCATTCTGGATATCTTGCTGTTTGTAGGAGTGGTTCCTGAAGAGCTGTGCTCATGGCAAGGGCAAGGGATTTTTTCTGTGATTCTTCTCCGGCCTTGTCGGCCATATAGTAGCAATGATGTTTATCCTGACAAAATTCACGAAGTAATGTTGTCTTTCCCAGTCGCCGGCGTCCATAGAGGACGACCAGTTGAGCGCCAGGATTTTGATAGATAGTATTAAGCTGGGTGATTTCCGTATGTCGATCAATAAAATTATTCATATATTTACTATAATAGCTAATATATGAATTTGTCAAATAAAAAATTGGCAGTGATTGTTCCTATTGATAAGTCAGTATGCAGGCATAATTTCTTGTCAAACATCTGTCCCTGTGCTAGATGAATAGTCGTTAATGTCAATTTTTTTGAGGTTATTTTTCATGCAGCAACTCAACTATATTCCCCGAGGTTTTTGCCAGGTTACCATGGTTGTGGCTGAAATATCGTCCAAGACCCGGGCCAAGGATGTGATGATTTTACCGGTTGAAGATCCGCTTCCCGGGCAGACCCACCAGCTGCGGTTTTACGATTGCGGCTGCGGCAGCGTTCGGCAGATTTCCGGCTCGGTAACCGAAGCCCAGGAAGATCGGGTGATTTTTGCCGTTTCAGCCGAGAAACATTTTATTATCGAGAAGTTGCAAAAGCCTCAGCCCTGAAAGATACATGTATGTCCGGACAGACCACCAAAATTAAGGATTACCTGATTGCCGCCGAGCCTTATTACCTGCCGCTGAGCAATGAGGTTGAGTTATTCATGGCTGCCTGTCATGAACGGCTGCCGCTGATGCTTAAAGGTCCCACTGGCTGCGGTAAAACCCGTTTTATTGAGTATATGGCCCATCGCCTGCAGCGGCCGCTGGTAACAATTTCCTGCCATGAGGACCTTTTTGCTGCCGATCTTGTTGGCCGCTACCTGCTGACTGGTGATGAAACCGTCTGGATGGATGGCCCTTTAACCATGGCTGTCCGCCATGGCGGTATCTGCTACCTTGATGAAGTGGTTGAGGCGCGTAAAGATACGACGGTGGTGATTCATCCGCTGGCTGATGACCGGCGCCTGCTCCCCATTGATAAGCGTGGTGAAGTTCTTAAGGCTCATCCTGATTTTCTTCTGGTTATTTCCTATAATCCCGGCTACCAATCAGTGTTGAAAGACCTGAAACAAAGTACCCGCCAGCGTTTTGTGGCCCTGGAATTCACCTATCCGCTGCCGGCTGAAGAAGCTGCCATTGTCGTCCGGGAAAGTGGTATCGATGCGGCGATAGCCGAGCGTCTGGTTTCCCTGGCCGGAAAAATCCGCCACATCAGGGAGCAGGGTCTGGCTGAAGGAGCCAGTACCCGCCTGCTGATTTACGCGGCCCAGCTGATTCGCCAGGGAATTGCTCCGCTGTCCGCCTGTCGGGCGGCCATAAGCCAACCGCTAACCGACGATTCCGGCCTCCAGGAAACCCTTGAGGAAATTATAACAGATATGTTTGAGTAGTTGCCGCACATGTCTGATCATGCCGATAATCCCCTTGATCCTGCTGATTATCTAACCTTGCTTGAACCTCTCTTTCTGCTTGAACCGGAGTTTGCCGACCAGTTGTTTCGTGATCTGGTGGCAAAATCGCCATTGCCGGCGCCGGCTGAAGTTCGGATTCTGGTAGAAAACAGCCTGTTCTGGATGCGTGACTATCCTGAACTGGGGAAAGCTGTAGCTACTGGTTTCCTGCAACTGGCAGGTGTTGTTTCTGAAAACTGGCAGGAACAGTATGCGGATACGGTAGCCGTCGGCAAGGGGATTACCCCGGTGATTGGCCGCTCGGTGGCGGAAAAATTTGTTTCAATTATTCAAATTCAAAATGAATCATTGCTGCAACTGGCCCGGGAAGTGGTAGCCACTATCGGTCCATGGGGTCCATATCCCCTGGGTCAGGTAATGAATGCCTTACTGTCACTGCTGGAAGCGGGAGAAGAAAATGCCGCCCAAGCTTATTTGCAGATGATTTTGGCGGCTCTGGGGCAGCAGATCAGTGAACGGGAACTGATTCGTTATGCTCCCCTGCTTTCCCGGGGCATTCTTTTCTGCCCGCCGGAAAAACGGGATTGGCAGGTCGTACAACTTTTGATGGTGGTGAAAAAAAGCTATGGCCTGGCCCATGCCTTTTTCCGCGGGATGGAAAAGGGTCTGGCCCACCTGTCAGGCGATGATCTGCCGCTATTTATTGCCAAAGCGTTGCATTTTGCTGATGAAAAGCGGCAGTCGAGATTCCTGGCCCTTGAATCGCTGTTGGGACTTGATGCCTGCCGGGAGCTGCAGACCATGGTGCCTTTGTCTGCCGTTGTGGGTTCTTTAAGTCGCTATCTGCAGGCCCGCAGTGGTCGGTCGGCTACGGTTCGTTCTCTTGAGCACCTGCCGGCAACCAGCCGGTTTATGTCGGGTCCATGTACGGATGGTTTTCATATCTACCTGCCCGGGGAAATGGACAGGGGAAAAACCGTGGTGGAAAATCAGTTAATTTACCGGATGCTTGCCGGGTTGGATCTGGCCTGCTGGGAGGCCGGAAGCTTTGACTTTGACTGGCAGCGATTCAGAGAGGAATTCTGTCCTGCGGAAATGATTGAAAAGGTTGGAGTTGTGGAGACTTCCGGCGTCAAGCCCCAGGATGATCTGGAGCGGTTTTTTGCCGGGTTCAGCCATCCAGTGCTGGCGGAAGAACTTTTAAATCTGATTGAGCAGGGACGGGTAATTTGTTTTCTCAAGTCCTGCTACCCGGGATTTGTCAAACAGGTCAGATTATTGCTGGACAAAGAATTGCAGCGCCTGGTGGCGGTGTCAGGTTCATGGTCATTCTGGCAGAGTCTTTATGCTTTGCTGATCCTTGATAGAGAACCGGAAACGGATAGTGTGGGCACTGAACCATGGTTTGAAGTTTTGATGGAGGTACGGCGGGGTTTCAACGAAGATCTAACTGAAACTTCACCGGTGGAAGTGGCAGCACTCCTGGTCTGTAAGTTTTATCCCCTGGTGGCGGCAATTCCGTCATTAACGACGAAAGAAGTGAATCCGTTAGACTATCCCTTTGGCCGCCGTCTGCGTTTTGACCTGGTGGCCAGGGCATCCCGGAAACAGGAAGAAGGGGCGATAAAACTGAAAGCCGTCCTGGAAGATGCCGGGATAGATTTTTTTAAGGCTGATCTGAAACGGTTGCTGAAAGAACATGACCAGAGTCTGACCCCTGAAATGTTAAAAAACTGCCTGTTTACTTTGGGAGGAGAGCGTGGAATTAGTGGTAAAAAGCTGCGAAGCCAGCTGTCTGGTCTGGACTTGCAGCAATGTTTTCCTGCCGGCCAAGATGGCGGGGCATCTTCATTAATCGATGAAAAAGTACCCACGTACTGGTATGATGAGTGGAGCATTCAACTGCAGGACTATCTGCGGGATCATGTTAAACTGCTTGAGCATCAGCGAGTCGGCTCCGATTCATCCTTTTATCCGGAAGTGCTGGTTGACCATGGTGGACTGGTCCGTCGCATAAGGCGGAATTTTGAGTTGCTGCGTCCTGAGGGGCTGCAGATCCTGCGGCACTGGCCGGAGGGTGATTCCTTTGATTATGATGCCCTGATTGAATATGCCATTGACCGCCGGCTGAAGATTACGCCTGATGAGCGTTTCTATCGCAAGCGGTTGAAGGTTGATCGCGATGTGGCGGTTTTTCTCTTGATTGATGTCAGCAGCTCAACCAAAAACAAGCTTCCTGATTCCAGTAAAACCATCCTTGGAGTTGAAAAAGAAGCCGTGGTGCTTTTCTGTGAAGCCTTGGAAAGGGTAGGAGATTCTTTTAGTATTGCCGGTTTTTCCGGTTCCGGTCGGCTGGCGGCTGAATTTTTCCTGGTAAAGGATTTTGCTGAATCCTTGAATGACGAGGTAAAAAACCGCATCGGGGCCTTACGACCAGAGAAAAACACCCGTATGGGGCCGGCTGTTCGTCATGCAACCACCAAGTTGGCGGCTTACCCGGCAAAGGTCAAACTCCTGGTTATTTTGAGTGATGGTCTGCCAAATGACCAGGATTACAGTCAGGAATATGCCATCGAAGATTGCCGGGCGGCAATCCGGGAAAGCCGATCAAAATTTGTCCATGTCCATGCCATAACCGTCAACGCGGCGAACTCTCCCCATCTTGACCGGTTATATGGGGATGTTCATCATTCGGTGATCGCCGATGTTAAGGATTTACCTGATAAACTGCCGCGTATTTACCGGGCGTTGACCAAACAGTGATGGTTGGGGCCTTTAGTTGCCGACCAGCTCCAGGAATCCTTCATGCCATTGAACCAGATGGCCGGTGAGGCGATTCTGGTTGGTATAGAGTGAATCAGTGACAAAACGTACCGGGCCGAAAACGGTCATCATCTCAGTTGCCGCCAGCAGGTATTTGATCTCTTTTCGGGTAAATGTCTGGGCCTGGGAAAAGATATTGGCAATGACTTCAAAACTGGCATGGGCTTCTGCCGCGTGGTATTCCGGTGATTTGGAAAAATACAGGTTGTATTCCCGGGAAAACTCATCGGCTCCGGCATAGGGGAGAAAATCTTTCCAGAGGACCACGGATTTTAGCCCTTCAGCGTTTTCTCCGGCGGTATCCCAGATTTCCTGTCGGGAAAAAGCCGGGGAACAGCCGATAATAAGTTTAGGGGGAACTTCCATCTTTCGACACCGGGATAAAAGAATGCCGGCTTCTTTGCTTTTGCCGGCCAGCAAAAGGATGTC
>DQWO01000244.1 GCA_011042595.1 Pseudomonadota bacterium | reverse complement strand
CCCGGGTAGAAAATATCCGCCGCTTCAAACTGCTGACCAAAGAGCTCGACCATGACGATGACGAAATGACGGCCACGATGAAAATCAGACGGTCCAATATATACAATAAATTTGCTGATGACATTGAATCGCTTTATAGTTAAATAGGAACACTCCCCATTTATTCATTGATACTCTCGCAGTTTTCAATTATGAACTCTACGAAATAAACCAATAACCAACAACATGTAAAACAATGGAGATTGATGATGAAAAATGATCGCGATGCCGTTATTGTCGCCATGGGGCGTAGTGCCATTGGTGACTTTGGCGGAGGATTAAAAAGCCTGCGGGCCCACCAATTAGCCGCTCAGATTATCCAGGGAGTCCTGGCCAAAGTTCCGGAAGTTGAAACCGGCAATCTTGATGATGTTATTCTGGGGGACTGCATCCAGTGTCCAGACGAAGTGACCACTGCCAGGACCGCGGCCCTGGCCGCCGGAATTCCTGATCATGTTCCGGCAGTAACGGTTCAACGCCAGTGTGCCAGCGCCATGGAAGCCCTGACCCTGGCCGCCAACCATATTCGTTTAGGCGATGCCGACCTGATCCTGGCCGGCGGGGTGGAATCCATGTCCAATGCCTTTTACTGCCTGCCGTCGGCCCGCTGGGGAGCTCGCCTGCGCCACCAGACCATGATGGATTCCATGTGGGAGATGCTCCACTCCGGATCCTCGCTACTGGAACCACCGGGTTATATCATGGGCCAGACAGCGGAAAACCTGGCAAAAAAATACGGTATTATTCGTGAAGAGCAGGACATCATTGCCCTGCGCAGCCATAATAATGCCGAACAGGCCATAGAAAACGGGAAGTTCGCCGAAGAAATCATCCCGGTTACTATCCCCAAAAGACGCGGAGAGCCACAAATAGTAAAGGAAGATGAACATGTTCGTAAAGGTTTGACCATGGAAGATCTCTCCGGCCTGCGTCCTGCTTTTGACAAGAACGGCACGGTTACCGCCGGAAACTCATCAGGGCTGAACGATGGGGCCGCCATCTGCCTGCTGGCCAGCCGGAAAAAAGCCCAGGAGCTGGGCCTGCCGATACTTGCCAAGATAATCTCTTCGGCGGTATCTGGTTGCGACCCCAAAATAATGGGCTGGGGACCGGTACCGGCCACCCAGAAGTTATTGCAAAAAACCGGGGTTAAAATGTCCGATATTGAGCTGATTGAACTCAATGAAGCTTTTGCCGCCCAGTACCTGGCCTGTGAAAGAGGCCTTGATTTAAACCGTGAGATCACCAATGTTAACGGGTCAGGTGTAGGATTGGGGCATCCCGTCGGTTGCACCGGTGCCCGCATAGTCGTCTCCCTGCTCCAGGAAATGAAACGGCGAGACCTTACTCTGGGACTGGCAACCCTGTGCGTCGGTGGCGGCATGGGAATGTCGATGCTGATAGAAAATGAATAGCGGCGTTAACCCGTTATCCACAAAAATGATAAACAACAAGTAAAGACTACTAATGGGAGAACTTCATGGGTGGTATGTTTGGTTTGGTTTCAAAGGAAGATTGCGTCACTGAACTGTTTTACGGGACTGATTACCACTCTCATTTGGGGACCAAACGCGGAGGCATGGGTATCTGCAACTCCCATGGCATTCAGCGTTCCATCCACAGTCTTGAAAACAACTACTTTCGCACTAAGTTTGAATCGGAATTGGCCTCTTTTGAGGGCAAAAAGGGAATCGGGGTGATCAGTGATACCGATCCCCAGCCGTTGATCATCGGCTCGCACCTGGGCACTTTCGGGATTGTTACAGTGGGCAAAATAAATAACCTGGAAACGCTGGTCCAGAAAGCTTTTTCAGACCGGCACTATTTTTCCGATACCACCAATGGCGTCATGAATCCCACCGAAGTAGTGGCCAAGTTGATCTGCGATGAGGAAAATTTTGTTGACGGTATCCACAATGTCCAAAATTCTATCAAGGGGTCTTGCTCTCTACTGCTGCTTACTGACGAAGGTATTTATGCGGCCAGAGACAAACTCGGCCGGACACCGTTGGTTATCGGCCGCCGGGAAAACGCGGTTGCCGTAAGCTCTGAATCCTGCGCTTTCAGCAATCTTGGTTTTGAAACCGAGCATTTTATCGGCCCCGGGGAAGTTGTTTTCATAACTGCCGAGGGTTGGGAACAACGGTTGCCGCCCGGCGAAAAAATGCAGATATGCTCTTTTCTCTGGGTCTATTTCGGCTATCCAGCATCGGACTATGAAGGCATCAATGTTGAGCATGTTAGAAATAACTGCGGTGCTTGTCTGGCTCAAAACGACGATGTTGTCTGTGACTGCGTGGCCGGCATTCCTGATTCCGGCATTGGCCATGCGATCGGTTATGCCGATGCCAAAAAGATACCCTACCGCCGCCCCTTCGTCAAATATACTCCCACCTGGCCTCGCAGCTTTATGCCCCAGGACCAATCCTTGCGGAATCTGGTAGCCAAAATGAAGCTTATCCCCGTGCCCAAGCTGATTGACGGCAAACGCCTGTTATTTTGTGATGATTCAATCGTACGCGGCACTCAGCTTAAAGAGAATGTTAAAATTCTTTTCGACTACGGAGCTTTGGAAGTCCACATGAGGCCCTCCTGCCCGACCCTGGTCTTTCCTTGTGAGTACCTAAATTTCTCCGCCTCCAGGTCGACCTTGGATCTTGTGGGTCGTAGTGTCATTCTAGAGCTCGAAGGGGCTGATGATAAATACCTGGATGAATATGCTACGGCCGGATCAGAAAAAAATCTGGCGATGATTGAGATTATCCGCCAGCGCCTGCAATTGACCTCACTGCGTTACCAGCACCTCAATGACCTGGTGCAAGCCATTGGCCTGCCCAAAGAAAAACTCTGCACCCACTGTTTTGATGGTTCAAGTTATGGTTGATGTAGGAGTGCAAAAAAAGAGCGGTGCTGAACAGCACCGCTCTTTTAGCTCAATAAATCCTAAACAAATACAAGAATCAGGGATTCAAAACCTTTACGACCGCCTCGCCGATATCAGCCGGACTTTTTACCACTTCAATACCCGCGGCACTCAGGGCGGCCATTTTTTCAGCTGCCGTTCCTTTACCACCGGCAATAATGGCTCCGGCATGTCCCATCCGCCGTCCCGGAGGCGCGGTCTGGCCGGCAATAAAACCAACCACCGGTTTAGTCATGTAATTGCTGACAAATTCAGCCGCTTCCTCTTCCGCTGTACCACCAATTTCCCCGATCATCACCACCGCTTCGGTATCGGGATCATCCTGAAAAAGAGCCAGTAGATCAATAAACTGACTGCCAATGATGGGATCTCCGCCAATGCCGATGCAGGTTGACTGACCCAGGCCCCGCTCGGTTAATTGTTTCACCGCTTCATAGGTCAGCGTCCCACTGCGGGAAATCAGACCAACTTTCCCTTTCAGATGAATAAACCCGGGCATGATTCCCACTTTGGCTTCATCTGGAGTAATAATTCCCGGACAATTGGGGCCAATCAGCCTGGTATCCGTATCTTCAAGAAAGGCTTTGACTTTCACCATATCAATGGTGGGAATTCCCTCGGTAATGCAAACCACCAAATCAACACCCGCATCAGCCGCCTCCATGATCGCATCGGCAGCAAAAGGAGGTGGAACAAAAATCAGCGATACATTGGCACCGGTTGTCAGCACTGCATCTTCCACGGTATTGAAAACCGGAATCCCATCCATATCCTGGCCGCCTTTGCCGGGAGTCACTCCAGCAACCACCTGGGTTCCATAGGCGACACACTGGCGGGTATGAAACATCCCTTCCTGGCCGGTTATTCCCTGAACCAGAATTTTAGAATCTTTATTAACTAAAATAGACATAATTCCTCCTGCTGAACTTTCATCTCATTCTCAATCAGTTTCTATCTCGTTCAGGTTACTGGATAGCCGCCACAACTTTCTGGGCCGCGTCAGCCAGTCCACGTCCGACAATCATGTCAATACCGGAATCTTCAAGAATTTTAGATGCTTCTTCGGCATTGGTACCTTCAAGGCGAACAACCAGAGGTACGTTAACATCCACCAGTTTGGTCGCTTCGATAATACCATTGGCAATCCGGTCACAGCGAACAATGCCACCGAAAATATTGATCAGTACCGCTTTAACATTAGGGTCTGAGAGAATGATACGAAAGGCATTGGCTACCCCTTCGGCATTGGCACCGCCCCCAACATCCAGGAAGTTTGCCGGTTCTCCACCTGAAAGCTTGATAATATCCATGGTTGCCATGGCCAGTCCGGCGCCATTCACCATGCAACCAACGTTTCCATCCAATTTGATGTAGTTGAGACCAAATTTTGAGGCTTCAATCTCCAAGGGTTCTTCTTCCGATAAATCCCTCAATTCCGGCCAGGAATCTTTATGGCGGTACAGGGCGTTGTCATCAAAATTTATTTTGGCATCCAGAGCCAGAATACGACCGTCACCGGTTGACACCAGTGGATTGATTTCCATCAACGAACAGTCATTAGCCTCAAAAGCTTTATACAGGTTCATGAACATCCGGGATGCCTGGCGAACCAGCTTTGGATCAAGCCCCAACTTATAGGCAACCTTAGCTGCCTGAAAAGGTCGAAGTCCCAATGCCGGATGGACATACTCCTTGATAATTTTTTCCGGGGTTTCCGCCGCCACCTTTTCGATTTCCATCCCCCCTTCGGTGCTGGCCATCAGTACCGGACAATTGGTAGCCCGATCAATGACAATCCCGAAATAATATTCCTTGAGGATATCCATCCCTTCTTCCACCAACAGTCTTTTTACTTCTTTTCCTTCGGGTCCGGTCTGATGGGTAACCAGCTGCATACCCATGATCTGTCTGGCTGTCTCATCGGCTTCATCAGGACCATTAACTACCTTAACCCCGCCGCCTTTACCACGGCCGCCGGCATGAATCTGGGCTTTAACCACCACCGTGCCACCACCAAGGTCTTCAGCAGCCTTTTTTGCCTCTTCGGCATTAAAGATGGCAAACCCCCTGGGAACCTCCACCCCATAATCCCGCAAAAGCGCCTTAGCCTGGTATTCATGAATTTTCATAATACCTCCTTACTGCTTCACTATAATGACTGATTGATGTTCTAAAACTGTTTTTTAAAAAATAAAATATTTATAAAAAAGACGGGGAGCTCCCCCGCCTCCTTTATCGTGAATTTAAACCATATTACCGTTTACAACTTATTAAGCACGCATACCACCATGGTAATGGGTGGTCAACTGTTTTTCCATAATTTCATCAGGGGTATAATTAGGCAGCAACAGAGGTGAAACCCGATCAGTTTCAATGCCGGCAGCTTCCATTTCCTGATGATATGACTCAACATGATCCATGTTGATACCATCCAGAGAACCGGAAAAAGCCTTAACATATTCGGCCGCGTTTTCACCGGCCCGACGGCCGAAAACGGTTATATCAAGCAGGGAATTGCCCATCAGGCGATTTTCCCCATGAACTCCTCCTGATGCCTCCCCGGCGACAAACAGACCTTCAACATTGGTGGCACTGCTGTCTTTAATGGTCAAACCACCATTTTGATAATGCAACGTGGGGTAAACCAGCATCGGCACTTTGCTGATATCAATGCCATAACGCATAAACTGGATATGTTTTGCCGGTAGTTCCTTTTTAACCGTACCCGGTCCTTCCAAATCATCAATCATGGGCGAATCAAGCCAGACCCCTACCCGTCCGGTAGGAGTTATAACCCCATTGTTCCGTTCAAGACATTCTTGAATGATACAGGCCGATTCCACATCCCGCGGTTCCCGCTCAAAGACGAACTGTTCACCATTGATATTCAAGAGGTTGGCCCCCAACCCCCGAACCTTCTCGGTAATCAGCAAGCCGATATTCTGTTCCGGAAAAGCTGCCCCGGTAGGATGATACTGGGTAGAATGCATAAAGGCCAGAGGAACACCGGCCCGGTAGCCCATAACCAGTCCATCAGCAGTAGCACCATAAT
>DQWO01000242.1 GCA_011042595.1 Pseudomonadota bacterium | reverse complement strand
AGCTTAATATGGATGAATTTGCCATGGGCTCTTCCAATGAGAATTCTGCCTACCAGCAGACGAAAAATCCCTGGAATACTGACTGTGTTCCCGGTGGGTCCAGTGGCGGCTCGGCGGCGGCGGTGGCGGCGGATGAATGTATTGCCGTCCTGGGTTCGGATACCGGCGGGTCTATCCGGCAGCCGGCTTCATTTTGCGGCGTCGTGGGGTTGAAACCCACCTATGGCCGGGTTTCCCGCTATGGCCTGGTGGCCTTTGCTTCCTCCCTCGATCAGATCGGTACTCTGACCAAATCGGTTGCCGATGCCGGCATCCTTTTGGGTGAAATTGCCGGCTATGATCCTCATGATTCCACCTCTGTCAATCTCCCGGTTCCCGATTATCTTGCCGGTCTGCAACCGGATATCAAAGGTTTGAAAGTCGGTATTCCCAAAGAGTATTTCTCCGGGGATATCCATCCTGAAGTCCGGTCAGCGGTTCAGCAGGCTATCGCTGTCTTTACCAGCCTTGGAGCCGAGATTGATGAGGTCAGCCTGCCCCATACGGAGTACGCGGTGGCGACCTATTATCTGGTAGCCACGGCCGAGGCCAGCTCAAACCTGGCCCGCTACGACGGGGTGAAATACGGCTACCGGGTTCCGGATGCCGATGGTCTGCTTGATATGTATTGTAAAACCAGGGCCCTCGGGTTTGGCCCCGAAGTCAAGCGGCGGATCATGCTGGGTACTTATGCTTTATCCGCCGGTTACTACGATGCCTATTATAAAAAAGCCCAGCAGATCAGAACGTTGATCAAGCAGGATTTTGAGCAGGTTTTTTCCCATTGCGATCTTATTTTATCTCCGGTTTCTCCGACTCCGGCCTTTAAAATCGGTGAAAAAGTGGCGGATCCGCTGGCGATGTATTTGAGTGATATTTTAACCATTCCAGTTAACCTGGCGGGATTGCCGGCTATTTCAGTTCCCTGTGGTTTCAGCAGTGGAGGCCTTCCCATTGGTTTGCAGCTTATCGCCCGTCCATTTGCTGAAGATTGCCTGCTTCAGGCCGCCCACCATTATGAACAGGTCACCGACTGGCATCGGAAAAAACCGGCACTGGCTGGAGATTGATGAATTTTTTTTAGGTTGAACCCTTTTTGTCTAATGGAGAATAGCCAGGATGGATTTTGAAGTTGTTATCGGGCTGGAAGTGCATGCCCAGTTGTTAACCCGGACCAAGATATTTTGTTCCTGTGCCACGACTTTCGGGAACGAACCTAATGCCAATACCTGTCCGGTTTGTACCGGACTCCCCGGGGCTCTGCCGGTTCTCAACCGCCAGGTGGTCGAGTATGCCATTAAAGCCGGGTTGGCAACCAATTGCCGCATTGCTGAAAAAAGTGTTTTTGCCCGGAAAAACTATTTTTATCCCGATCTGCCCAAGGGCTATCAGATTTCGCAGTATGATTTGCCCATCTGCGAGGCTGGTTTTCTCGATATTATGGTTGATGGCGAGCAGAAACGGATAGGTATCACCCGCATTCACATGGAAGAAGATGCCGGGAAACTGGTGCATCCCGATGATTACTCGGGGGTCAGCTACGTCGATTACAATCGGGCCTGTGTCCCCCTGCTGGAGATCGTCAGTGAACCGGATATGCGGAGCTCCGACGAAGCAGTTGCCTACCTTAAGGGTATGCGGGATATTCTGATGTATCTTGAAATCTGCGATGGCAATATGGAGGAGGGCAGCTTCCGCTGTGACGCCAATGTATCCATCCGGCCCTTTGGCCAGGAGGAATTCGGCATTCGGGCCGAGCTTAAGAATATGAATTCTTTCCGCAACGTCCAGCGGGCTATTGAGTATGAAATTGGCCGGCAACGGGATATTCTGGAACAGGGTGGCCAGGTGGTTCAGGAGACCCGCCTGTGGGATGCCGATAAGTCCATCAGTGTATCCATGAGGGGCAAGGAAGAAGCCCATGACTACCGTTATTTTCCCGATCCTGATTTGTTGCCGGTACAGGTAGATCAATTGTGGATTGCCGCGGTCCGGGAGACCTTGCCGGAACTGCCTCAGGATAAAAGAGCGCGTTTTATGGCTGAGTATGAGATTCCTCCCCATGATGCTGAGGTTTTAACCGGCAGCCGGCTGTTGGCCGATTATTTTGAGGCAACGGTTGCTAAGGTTGGCAACGCCAAAATGGTCAGCAACTGGATGTTGTCTGAGCTTTTGCGTTACCTGAATGACGATAAAAGAACGATTGAATCCTGTCCGGTCAGTCCTGATGGACTGGCATCGCTGTTGAAACTGATCGAAGCCGGGACCATCAGCGGTAAAATAGCCAAAAAGGTTTTTTCCACCATGTATGCCGGGAAAAATAATGACGCGGCGGGGATTGTCAAAGCTCAGGGGCTGGTGCAGATCGATGATAGTGAGGCACTGGGGGAAATCATTAAACAGGTTCTGGCTGCCCATCCCGAAGAGGTGGAAAAGCTTCAGCAGGGGAAAGCCAAGATCTTTGGTTTTCTGGTTGGCCAGGTGATGAGGCAGACCCGGGGTAAGGCAAACCCGGGGCTGGTTAATGATCTGTTGGGTCAGGAACTGGCAGCCAAGACCGCTAAGAACCAGCCCCCGTCAGTTTCGGGTAGCTAAACCGTTCAACTTGGTTGACAATAAATGTCAACATGGGACATATTTGTCTCATGGTTGGGGTGCTGATGTCACACTGTGATGGTTTTGTCCGGCAGGAAAATAAAGATAAAGCAGCAAGAGTTCAGGGGTTGTATGGTTGTAAGTGAGTAATATTATTATCAATATAATCCATGGATGAGGCCTTAAGATTTCATCTATGGATTTTTTCAGTTATGGTATGAATATTGCTCCAGTGTGTATCTCAAACCCCATTATAATTCATCGCCGCAGACCTCCGGTTTTTCACTTCTGGACTGTCTGATTTATAAGGAATATATATGCTTTTTCAAAGAACACTGAAAAAAGAGATCTATGGTATCGGTATAGGTTTGCATTCAGGAAACAAGGTTAAGATTGTGCTTAAACCCGCCCCTGCCGATCATGGGATCAAGTTTATGCATATCAATAACGATCGGCAGACGCTTATTGATGCAACGGCTGAAAATGTCGTGGCGACCAGTTATGCCACTTCTCTTGGTAAGGACGGGGAGGTCATCGGGACGGTCGAACACCTGCTGGCGGCTTTTTACGGTTTGGGGGTTGATAACGCCCTGGTTGAGGTGCATGGCAATGAAATTCCGATCATGGATGGCAGCGCCATCCCCTTCGTTTTTCTGATTAAAACCGCCGGTATTGTTTTCCAAAAGGTTTCAAAGAAGTTTCTCGTCCTGAAAGAGAAAATGATGGTGTCCGAAGATGATAAAAAGATAGTTCTGGAGCCCAGCCGGTTTCTTTCTGTTTCCTGTTTTATTGATTTTCATCACCCTTTGCTTAAAAAGCAGCAGTGTTCTTTTCAATTTTCTGACGTAAATTTTGAACGACAGATCAGCCGGGCCCGAACTTTCGGTTTTTTGCAGGAAGTTGAGGTGCTTAAAAGCCATGGTCTGGCTCGTGGTGGTTCACTGGAAAATGCCGTTGTTCTGGATGAGTTCGGAGTGATGAATGAAGGAGGACTGCGCTTTCACAATGAATGTGCCCGGCATAAGGTTCTTGACTGCCTAGGTGATATCAGCCTGCTGGGGATGCCGTTGATCGCCAAGGTGACAGCATATAAAGCCGGTCACACCCTTAATCACCAATTGGTGAAAAAGGTCTTGCAGACCCCGGAAGCCTGGGAGGTGGTTACGCCTCTGCATGATCAAGCATCAGCGAGGCAGCTTGAGTATGAAATTCCTTCACTGGCGGGAGCTGAACCGCAGATGATGGCTTCGTAAAAGCTTCGCCGCAGTTTTTGAGTTTGCTTTGGTGATATATTTGGCCGGCCCCGGATTTAATTCCGGGGCCTTTTTTTTACAAAGCCAGCTTGAATCCTGCCATTCTCCAGGCCATCATGCCACCGATAACGCTGTAAACGTGTTCGTAGCCATTGGTTTTAAGCATTGAGCCGGCAATATTTGAGCGGTATCCCGAGCCACAAATAACACTGATATGACTATTTGCATCCAGCTTAATGCCTTCAGTTATCAGTTGTGGTAAAGGCAGGTGGATCGCCCCTTCCAGGTGTCCCGCCTGCCATTCCGCCGGGGTACGGACATCAATGACCGTATGATTGCCATATTTTGTCAGCACTTCCTGGAGGGCATGAACCGATATCTGGGGTAAAAATCCGGTTTTTCTGCCGCTGAGAATCCAGTCTGAAAGGCCGAGGCAGTAGCCGATAATCTGGTCGTAGCCCACCCGGCGAAAACTGACAATCGCCTGAGATATCTGCTCGTGGCTGTCTGCCAGGAGAACAATTTTCTTTTCTGTGTCTACCACATTTCCCATCCAGGTGGCAGAGTTTGGTGACAGGCCGATATTCAGACTGTCGGGAATATGAGCACCGCCAAAGGCGGCGGCCTCCCGCAGATCAACCAGGGCGTACTGCTCAGGGTCATGGAGGTAGTTGGCAATGGCCGCTGGATTTTTCTGTCGGGGAACCGGCAGCTCTTCTTCGATGGCTGCCCCCTGACGATTGGTTTCAATGATAGAGGAAAAATTCTGTGGTCGGTGGGGCTGGTTCTGCTCAATAGTTTTTTTAAATTCTTCCCGGCTGAGTTTTAAATAGGGGTTTGTATGCCGTTCATAGCCCAGGGTTGATGATGGTTTGGCGCTGAGGCCGGCACCGCAGAGGGAGCCTTCGCCATGGGCCGGATAGATTTCCACATAGTCACCAAAACGACTGAGCTTGGTCTGCAGGCTGTTATAAAGATTTTTGATCTGTTCGTCCAGCAGTTCATTTCCAGCCAGATCCGGGCGGCCGATACTGCCGACGAACAAAAGGTCGCCGGTCAACAGCATTTGCGGCAGCTCCCCCCGGGATAAATCAGCGATTGCCAGGCTGATGGCATGGGGAGTATGGCCGGGAGTGAAGATAATCTGCAATTTGACCGAGCCGATGTTGATAATATCGCCTTCATTTAATTGAACATGATCATAAAAAACCGGGCTGCCGGCGCCGAGATGGATGGGGGCGCCGGTAGCCTGCCGCAGTTCCATCGCTCCGGATACATGGTCCGCGTGAACATGGGTTTCAATGATATGACTGATCTTCATTTTATTCTGTTTGGCGGTGACCAGGTAATCTTTGATGTCGCGTTGCGGATCTACGACCACCACCCGGCCATCCTGGGGACAGCCGATCATATAGGAAAGGCATCCCAGCCCCCCTACTTTAAATTGCTGAAAAAACATGATACATTCTCCTTGTTGTAGCGTAACGACTGATCCAGGACTCTTATCTCTGTAAAGGGTAATGATAAATGTCCAAGGATGATTTCTGGGCGATGAGATCAAAATGCTGGTCGCAATGAACAATTTTTGCTTTGTTTTTTATGGTCAGGAGGGCAATGTAAGTATCCGTCAGGGGAACAGTAACCCCTGTCCGGAATAAATCAAATGAAAACTGGGCCACCTTTTCCCAGAACAAATCATCTACCGGCAAATATTCCAGCCCACTTAAAAGGCTGGACAGTTGATTGAACTCTTTTTTGTTCCTGGTTCCTCGCAACAGCTCAGTTCTGATAATGCCGGGCATGAGGATGACCGCATTCTGCAACAGCTTTTTTACCGTATCCTGAACGGTTGTGTTTCCCCGGGGGCGAAAAGACTCAATCCAGGCAGAGGTATCGATGATTACTTTATCCATCTTGTCGCATTTCTTCCAGTTCTTTTTGGCCATAACCGAATTCATAGTTGCCTAAAAGTTCCGCAAGACGTTCTTTTTTTTTCTGTTTCAGGAAATTTTTTATCGCCAGGGTGACGGCTTCCTTCTTTGTCTTGACCTTGGCCGTGAGCAGTAGCTCTTCCATTAACTCATCCTGTATATCAATTAATGTTCTCATATGCACCTCAATGTATATATT
>DQWO01000320.1 GCA_011042595.1 Pseudomonadota bacterium | reverse complement strand
ATCTTTCACCAGGAAAGAATAAAACCGTAACCCTTACGGTCAACCAAAGACTTTTGGCTGCTAATGATGCGCAAGCGATGGTGAATCGTCGTGATGCTGAAAAGCTGGGAGCGGTGGTGATCAACCTGATCAGCGGTCCCGGCAGTGGTAAGACAGCCTTATTGGAAAATACTATTGACGAATTGGGGAATGCTCTGAAAATAGGGGTGCTGGAGGGGGATATTGAGACCGAACGAGATGCTGATCGCATTCGCGCCCATGGTATTCCGGTGGTTCCACTCACCACCGGTGGTGCCTGCCACCTCGATGCGCCACTTGTTCACCGCGGGTTGCAGCAGTTGGAAGACTTGGCAGGTAAGGATGGTCTTGATATCGTCTTTATCGAAAATGTCGGCAATCTGGTTTGCCCGGCAACCTTTGATCTTGGGGAACACTTTCGAGTTGTCCTGCTGTCGGTTCCGGAGGGCTCGGATAAGCCAGCCAAATACCCCCGGGCCTTTCTGACTTCTCAAATCTTTGTAGTAACTAAAACAGACCTGTTGCCATATTTTGATTTCTCTCTTGAAGAAGTGAAGTCTGATGCTCTGGGGGTTAACCCTTCCCTGCAGATACTGCCACTATCAGCGAAAAGTGGCGAAGGGGTCCATGCCTGGATTCACTGGTTGCAGGAAATGGCGAAGGATCAGAAGCTGGCGGCCGGGCAGCGTGATAGCTGAGTAGTCCTTACATTAGCTAATCAGCATTAATCTGCTGAAATACCCCGGTACGATTCCAGCCACATGACGTCATATGGCATCATGGTGATGAAAAGCTTTCCGTCTTCCGGCAGCCATTCCATGCCGCTGACGATATCATACCAGTGGTTTTCCACGATACACACATCTTCCAGTTTTAACCTGGCACAGTCTATCTCCAGGTGACATACCTTGTTGGATACATTTATCAGTGCCAGGATATGTTGGTCCTGTTCCGGCGACAGCCGTAGAACCGCAAAAACCTCTGGAGCCAGCTGCAGGATTTGCTGTTTTCCATTGGGATGAAAAGCCCGTTTGCGGGCCCTGATGGCGATCAGTCGTCCCAGCTCCCGACTGATGCGCGAAATTTTTGATAAAGGATCCTCCAGCGCTTCAGTTATCAGCTTTCCATCAATCACCGTTCGGTTGATATCCCGTTTTGAATCGGTTTTGAGCACTGCTTCCACATCATTTTTACTGCCGATCAGGCTGTGCAGGTAGATCCCCGGGACCCCGGGAAGCACCAGGGCGATGCAGCGGGAAGCCACAAACCGTTTTACCTGAAAAGCCAGATCCCCATGGTCTTCTTCATCATGGCTCAAAGCGCTGAACCAGGTAATATTGGCTTCATAGGGTTCTTCCTGGCCGTCACTCCCGGTTTTGTAGGAGATAAACCCCCCGTGATCCAGGGTTTTTTTGACAATATTATCGAGTTCTTCCCGCTTGAGGATATTTTTTACCGCCATCAGGCCAATGCCATCATGGGAGTCGAGGAAATTAAAAAAAGTGGTGGTTGGCGAATTTATATCCAGCCCCGTGGCCCAACGGGAAAGTGCCGTGGCATCTTCCGAGTAAAAGGTATGCAATACCAGTGGTGGCAGGGCAAAATTATAGACCATCTGGGCTTCGTCATGGCCATTGCCGAAATAGGAAATATTTTCTTCGTGGGGAACGTTGGTTTCGGTGATCAGGGCTACCTGAGGGGCCACCGCATCGAGGATATCCCGGAACAATTTAACAATTTCATGGGTTTGCTCCAGGTGGATGCACCGGGTACCGGGTTCCGCCCATAGAAAGGTGACGGCGTCCAGCCGAATGATGGAAGCCCCATGGCAGACATACAGGAGCAGAACTTCCAGCACCCGCATCAGAACGTCAGGATTTTTATAATTCAGGTCAATCTGGTCGGCAGAGAATGTCGCCCAGACATAGGCTGGACCATTGATAGTCGCGAATTTTACCAGAATATCCGAAGTTCGAGGGCGAAAAATCAGGCGACGCTGTTCTTCAGTTAAGTCATCCGGGGAGTCAAAGGTGATGAAAAAGTTTTTATAATAGGGATTTCCATTGAGAAATTCCTGGAACCAGCGGCTTTTGGCGGAAATATGGTTGATGACGCCGTCAAACATCAGCCGATAATGTTGGCCCAGTTCCCTGATATCGTTCCAGGTTCCCAGCTTGGGGTCGACGGTGTTGAAATCAATAATGGAAAATCCCCGGTCTGAAGAATAAGGAAAGAATGGCAGAATGTGGACTGTGTTAATAGTTCCTTCAAGATACGTGTCACAAAAATTTTCCAGGGTGGTCAACGGTGAAGATTCTTCCCCCTGAAGCAGGTCCCCGTAGGTTATCAGGATCACATCTTTTTCCGTAAACCGGTTTGCGGGGTTATAGGTGGCTTCAGCTTCAATCATGCCCGGAGGTTTATGGGCGTAATATACCTGCAATATTCTTTCCATCTCCGGCAGATAATCTCTTGCAGTTTTTTCATCATAGATGAAGGTTAGTCGTTTCCGGAATTTATCCCGGACTGCGTCAGAATAATAGTATAGGGGCCTGGTGTAATCAGGTTCCTGCTCATGCATTACCTGAATATGGCTGTTATTACCGTCTGCAGGCATGTTTTCCCCCCCCTCCTGTTTTGACAATCATTCTAATAGTTTTCTTTTCGGCAAAGATTGGCAAAAGTAAAGCAGACTTTACCTGGTGTAATACCGGCTCTGGCCGTAACCTTGCGGTCGACTGGATTCTGTTTTTTCCTTAAGTTTTTTGATGGATTGGCGAAATAAGAATAAGAATTTGTTGTGTTATCATCTTTTTGTAATTTTTATGTTTTGTGGACCGGCTGTTGTTCAATCATGATGCTGTCTTTATCATGGATAAAAAATCAAATTATTTATGGAAGTTTTGCCGCTGTTTTCCTGGTTGTTATTGAGGTCTTTTGATGCTTAATTCTGCTGCTCAGAGTTTAAATACCACAACCTCATTGCTGAAATCACGGGCCAGCAAGTATGCTGTTTATGGTGTCATGATAGCGTTTATATGCATCATTATTGCTACCCTGATGGTTGCTCATCTTGAAGATCGAACCATAACTCTTGACAGCATCATGAAGGCGCAGAAAAATAATTTTGCCCTCTGGGTACTTGATTTCATGCCGTTTATTTTTGCCCTCTGGGGTCAGTATGTCAGCTCGATTATTGCCTTTCAGGCAGGGGCGGAAATCATTGATCAGACCTCTGACCTGCGGGCCCAGACTGCGGTGCTGGAAGAAAAAGCATCCCACGAGGCAACCCACGATTCCCTGACCGATCTTCCTAACCGCATCCTGCTGCATGACCGCTTGCAGCAGGCCCTCAGTGCTGCCCAGCGGCAGAAGGATAAAGTGGCAATCCTGATTATGGATCTGGATCATTTTAAGGAGATTAATGATACCCTGGGGCATTTCAACGGGGATATTATCCTGAAACAGGTAGCTACCCGTTTACAAGGAACTATTCGTGACCTGGACAGTGTTGCCCGGCTTGGCGGGGATGAGTTTGCTGTTCTGCTGCCCAAGGTGTACGGGGGGCAGGATGCGGTGATGGTAGCGAAAAAGATGCAGCAGGCCTTGAAACCGTCATTCCAGATCAGCGGCTTAAATCTGGATGTGAATGCCAGTATAGGCATTGCGGTATTTCCCGAACATGGCAATGACCTGGATACTCTGATGCAGCGGGCTGAGGTTGCCATGTATGCGGCAAAGAAGGAAAAGGCCGGCTATCTTTCATATTCTCGCCAGCTTGATCAATACAGCCCAAAAAGATTGACTTTGATGTCTGAACTACGGCAGGCTATAGAACAGCGGCAATTGCTGGTTTACTATCAGCCCAAAGTTGAGATTAAGAGCAGGAAGGTCGTTGAGCTTGAAGCTCTGGTCAGGTGGCCGCACCCGGAGCATGGTTTGTTGCCACCGGATGAGTTTATTCCCATGGCGGAACGTACCGGACTGATCAAGCCCCTGACCTTTCTGGTGGCTGACGAAGCATTGAAACAGCTGGCTGCCTGGACCCGGGATGGCCATGATCTTAAAGTAACCATTAATGTTTCTGCCAGGGTATTGCTGGACCCAGGATTTCCAGATACCCTTATCGGCTTGCTGGCGGCCTACCGGATTGAGCCGGGCAGACTGATGCTTGAAATTACCGAAACCACCATTATGGTAGATCAGGAACGGGCGATGGAAGTGCTGCAACGCTTGAAAGAGGTAAAGGTGCGACTGTCCATTGATGATTTTGGCACCGGTTATTCCTCTCTGGCTTATCTGAAGCAGCTTCCGGTTCATGAATTAAAAATCGATAAATCCTTTGTCATGAATATGGACCATAACCATGATGATGCGGTTATTGTGAAAATTATTATTGAACTAGGGCATCAGCTGGGGCTGGAGATTACGGCAGAAGGTGTTGAGAGCGAAAGCATCTTGTCCCAGCTGGATGCGCTGGGTTGTGATATAGCCCAGGGGTATTTGATCAGTAAACCATTGCCCGCTGGTGAGCTTATGGTGTTGCTTGATAAATATTCCTGGGAAATAAATCATTGATTATGCCGGCTGCCGTCAATGATCTTGTTACCCTGAAAATTGAAAAGCTGGTAAATGGTGGCGATGGGTTTGCTCACCTGGACCAGTTGGCAGTTTTCGTGCCCCGGACGGCACCACAAGATGTGGTTAAAGTCCGGATTGCCCGCCGGAAGAAGAATTTTGCCCGGGCTGAACTGTTGGAGATTATCTCCCCATCATCCTGTCGAGTTACCCCTCCTTGCCCTTTTTTCCTTAACGGTTGTGGCGGCTGCCAATGGCTGCACCTGGATTATGCTGCCCAGCTGGAGACTAAAACTGCCCTGGTTGCTGAAAGCATTTGCCATGCTTTGAAAAGTAATTTGGTGGATATCCCTGCCATCCTTCCCATGTCCAATCCAGTTCATTATCGCAATAAAGCAACCGTTAAGTGTACTCTTGCAGGAAACAAAACCTTGGAACTTGGTTTTTTTGCCCGGCAATCTCACCAGGTGGTTGATATTTTTGCCCAGTCCAAGGGTACGTGCCTGGCGCTAAGTCAGGGGGGTAACAGGTTTTTAAGCGAGTGCGTCATTGCCCTGCAGGATCATCTCTCCTGGTTGCGGCAGCGAAAGGTGACCTCTATTGCGGTGCGCAGCGCTCATTCTGCGGACAACGTCCAGCCAGTTCGGATCAGTACCGATCTGCCGGAGTTTATCTTTGCCGGCCGGAAAAAGATTATTGAGCTGGTGGCTGACCAGGTGATCATCCATTGTGGCGGGCGGGATTTCCAGGTTACCGGGAACTCTTTTTTCCAGACTAATACCCAACAGACTGAAATATTGCTCAAGGTGATCGAAAAATTTTTGTTGCTTGATCCGCCGGGCAAAGTGCTGCTTGATTTATTCAGCGGTGTCGGACTTTTCTCTCTCTCATTTGCTGAATTTTTTGACCGGGTTTATGGGGTTGAATCATCGGCCAGTGCCATCAGGGATGCCCATTTCAATAGTGAAGCTCAAGGGATTCATAATGTTTCCTGGATTGCCGGCCGGGCGGAAGATGAATTTGCTGTCCTGGCAGCGACCTTGCCGCGGCTTGATACAGTCATTATTGATCCCCCGCGGCAGGGGTGTGACCGCCGATTGTTAACTCAACTGGTTTCCAGCCGGGTGCAAAAAATAATTTATGTGTCCTGTGACTTGGCGACGCTCTGCCGGGATCTGCAGGTTCTGGCTGCCGGTGGATTTCAGGTTTTGGTTGTCCAGCCGGTTGATATGTTTCCCCACACTTACCATATTGAATGTGTAGCCTTGTTGACGAGAAACTCTCCTGAATCAATTTAAGTTTCCTGTCCGTGCATGATGTGGTAAAGAACATGCTAAGGCGGGCTTAACGCCCGCAACCCAAATTAAGGTATCAGGATGTTCCGGCATGGCTCTCGCTCATTCTCGCGGCACATCGTGTGCCGCTCCGAGGTGTGTGCCGCGAATCACATCGTGT
>DQWO01000319.1 GCA_011042595.1 Pseudomonadota bacterium | reverse complement strand
ACGCTATTTCTTCCCAGACCAACCTTTTGGCTCTCAACGCCACGATTGAGGCGGCCCGGGCTGGCGAAGCCGGCAAGGGTTTTGCCGTGGTGGCCAACGAGATCAAAGACCTGGCCCAGCAGACGGCGGCAGCTACCGGGGAGATCGCCGCCAAAATTAAGGGAATTCAGGATTCCACTGATGCTACGGTTACCGAGATCAACGAGATTTCCCGGATAAACAAGGAGGTGGACGAGATTGTTGCGACTATTTCCACTGCTGTTGATGAACAGGCATCCACTACCCAGGAAATAGCCGAAAATATTGCCCAGGCTTCATCGGGGCTTGGGGAAGTGAACGAAAATATTGTCCAGACATCCGAGGTCTCGGGAACCATCGCCCAGGAAATTGCCGAAGTAAATGAGGCGGCTGGGTCCATGAGCAATGCCAGCGCCCAGGTGCGCCAGAGTGCCGAAGAGCTAAAGCAGCTGGCGGCGGAATTGAATGGGTTGATGAGTCGGTTTAAACTTTGATGGTTTTGTGAAAAGTAAGATGACTCTCACAGAGGCACAAAGACACAAAGATGAATGAAAATGATGAAAAATTATATTTTAATTCCCCGCATTGCTGGGAAAAAACAATAATGCTGGAGAGGAAAATGAAATTAACAATTGCGAAAAAACTGTTGGGATCATTCCTGGTCATGGCCGTCCTGGTAACGATTGTTGGGGTAACCGGGGTATTTATGGTTAAAAAGGTGGCCAGGAACGGCCAGTTAGTGGTGGAGGAAAAGGTGCCGTCCAAGGATGTGGTCATGGAAGCCAAAATTACCCTGGGGCAGGTGGTCCAGAGTGTCAATGAATTGCTGGGGGCTGAAGACGGCCTGGACAAGATTAATGCGGATATCAAGGAGTGGTTGGGAGATTTGGACATGTGGTTTTCCATGTTCGAATTGGGGACCGAAAGCCAAAAATTCAAGAACAGCGCCGCCGGTAAAATGTATGTTCATGATAAAATGACCATCATTGTCCAAAAAGGCGACCCCGCGGTACAAAAACAGGTTGCCCCATTGCGCCAGGAACTGCAGCAATTGGATAAGCATGTAGAGGCAATTGTGCCTTTATGCGAGATATTGAAAGATTTTCGTTTTATCTTTGAGGATGTCCATTATACCCTGCCGGCCTTTATTTACCATGTGAAGGATGCCAACAGCCAATGGCTGGCGGCCCTGCAGAAAACGATCAACTACTATCAACCGGATTTCCCCGGGCTGATTGAGCCGGAAGAAAGTGAGTTCAGCCGCTGGCTGGCAGATTTTCAGGTTGATAATGAAGAGCTGATGGAGTTGTTGACTGCCTGTAAAGAGGCTAATAACAATTTATACGAGATGGGCAAGACGGTTATGTCCGCTCCGGTGGATCAGCATAAAATGATGCTGACTATGGCCAGCGAAACCAGGGTGGAGGCGTTAAGGAACAGCTTCAACGAGCTCCAGGAATACGTCGAGGAAGAGTATGATTCGCTGAAGACCGAGCAGTATCTTGATCTCCAGGATTTGCTGGAGACCGTAAAGACCATGGATGATTCCCTTGATGTCCTGGAATCAATGGTTGGTAAAGAGATACAGGCGGCGGTGGCCGGCAGCAAAAAAACCGCCAGCTCAGCTCTCTGGCTGGTGGCGGTCATGGTTGTTGGCGCCGTGGTTCTGGCCCTGGTCCTGGGGATATTGATTACCCGGGGGATTGTCGGGCCGTTGAATCGTGGGGTGGAGTTTGCCGAAACCATGGCTACCGGTGATTTTACCAGTGAGTTGGAGGTCAAACAGCAGGATGAGGTCGGTGCCTTGATTGCCGCCCTTAATAAGATGGGCCAGGCATTGAAAGGCATGATTCGGGAAACTATGGATGGAGTAGAAACCATGGCTTCATCGTCAACGGAGTTGAATGCAATTTCCGGCCAGTTGGCAACCGGGGCCGATAATACTGCCGGGAAAGCCAATAATGTCGCCACCGCGGCCGAGGAGATGAATGCCAATATGAGTTCGGTGGCGGCGGCAATGGAAGAAGCGTCCGTGAATGTCAATACGGTGGCTTCCGGCAGTGAAGAAATGAGTGCCACTGTTGGGGAGATTGCCAAAAATGCTGAAAATGCCAAGGAAATAGTCGGTCGCTCAGTTGTCCAGGGCAAAAATGCCGCTGGCCGGATTGATGAACTGGGCCAGGCGGCCCAGGAGATTGGCAAGGTAACAGAAACCATCAATGCCATCTCCTCCCAGACCAACCTGCTGGCTCTCAACGCTACGATTGAGGCGGCCCGGGCCGGTGAGGCCGGCAAAGGCTTTGCAGTGGTGGCCAACGAGATCAAGGACCTGGCCCAGCAGACGGCGGCGGCTACCGGCGAGATTGCCGCCAAAATCAAGGGAATCCAGGATTCTACCGGGGCGACGGTGACCGAAATCAATGAAATTGCCCGGATCAACGATGAGGTGGATGGTATCGTCACAACCATTGCCACGGCGGTGGAACAGCAGGCTTCCACTACCCAGGAGATTGCCGATAATATTGCCCAGACCTCCCAGGGTATAACCGAGGTAAATGAGAATGTGGCCCAGACCACCGAGGTTTCGGGAACCATTGCCAAAGACATTGCCGATGTCAATGAATCGGCCAGTGAAATGAGCAATTCCAGTGCCCAGGTACGCCAGAGCGCCGAAGAACTGAGTCAGGTGGCGGAGAAATTGAAGGAACTTATGGGCCAGTTTACGGTTTGAACATTCCCAGTGCCTTTGTGCCTATGTGAGAAATAAATAAAACAATCGAGAACTGAATTTAAAAAGGAGAACGACCCATGGCTGGAAATAATCAGGTTCCTCAGGCCGGGATGGAAAAATCGGCGGTTGATGAAACAATGCAGCTTGCCTGTTTTGTCATCGATGAATTGCTCTGTGGCCTCGATATTAAATGGGTGCAGGAAATCAATCGCAATCTGGAGCTTACCCAGGTGCCTTTGTCGCCGGATTATGTGGTGGGGATCATGAACCTGCGCGGCCGCATCGTAACGGTGATCAATTTAGGCAAAAAACTTGGTTTGGCTCCTTGCTCCATGGGCGGCAAGAGCCGGGTGATAATTGTCGATCGTGATGATGAATATATCGGCCTGCTGGTGGATGGCATCAAGGATGTGGTGACCATTTCAGCTTCACAGATTACGCCGCCACCGGCCAATATTGATCTTAAAAAGGGAACATTTTTCAGCGGCGCTTGTAAACTGGAGGATGCCCTGATCAGTATTCTGGATGTGGAAGCGGTGCTGACAGGGGAGAAAAAAGGAGAAAACGGATGAACAAGATCAAGTATAAATTGACAGTTGCCAGCTTGCTGCTGCTGGCCGTTTCACTGGTTATGTTTGCGGCTACCATTTATATCAGTGGATTGCAGAAAGATGATGGGGTGGTCATAAACCTTGCCGGTCGCCAACGAATGCTGACCCAGAAAATGACCAAGGAGATGCTGATTGCCTTGCGGGAGAAAGCTGAGCAAGGTAGTGTTTCAGCCGGTATGAAGGCTCAACTGCAAAAGACCATGGAGGTTTTTGATTTGACTCTGTCCAGCCTGATAGAATCCGGATCGGCGCCGCTTACTCTGGATCCCTCAGGGGTAAAACGGGTGATTCCGGCGGCCAGTGAACCGGCTGCCGCTCAGCTGCGCCAGGTTTCCGCCATCTGGACCGATTTTCAGGCCAGCCTGCGGAAAGTTCTTGGCGGCCAGAACGGGGTGGCGGTAAAACATATCCTTGAGAATAATGTGCCGCTGTTGAAAACCATGAACAAGGCCGTGGGGATGATGCAAAAACAGGCGGAGGGAAAAGTAAGAACCCTGTTTGTTGTCCAGGTTGTCTGCATGCTTGCCGGGATTTTGATCATGATCCTGGTGGTTGTCTGGAGCCAGAAAGGGGTGGTCAATCCCATCAATGAAACGGCGGTTTTTGCCGAAGCCATGGCTTCGGGGGATTTGAGTCGTTCACTGAACATCCGGCAGCAGGATGAAATCGGCCAGTTGGCGGCGTCCTGCAATAAGATGGTCCGTAATCTGAACCAGATGTTTAAAGATATTAAAGCGAATGTGAATACTCTGGTGTCGTCCGCCGGTGAATTAAACGGTATTGCCACCAGCATGGCCAGCGGGGCGGAGGATACTGCCAGCCGGGCCAATACCGTGGCGGCCGCGGCCGAAGAGATGAATGCCAACATGAGTTCAGTGGCCGCGGCATCGGAAGAGGCATCTACCAATGTGACTACCGTCGCCGCTGGCGCCGAAGAGATGAGTGTTACCATTGCTGAAATTGTCAAGAATACCGATCATGGCAGACAGATTACTGACCGGGCTGTAACTCAGACGAAAAGTGCTTCTGAACGGATTAACGAACTGGGACAGGCGGCCCAGGAGATTGGCAAAGTAACCGATACCATCGAGGAAATCTCCGAACAGACTAATTTGCTGGCTTTGAATGCCACGATTGAGGCAGCCCGGGCCGGTGAGGCCGGCAAAGGCTTTGCGGTGGTGGCCAACGAGATCAAGGATCTGGCCCAGCAGACTGCCGATGCTACCGGTGAGATAGCTGCCAGGATTAAGGGGATTCAGGATTCAACTGGCAACGCGGTACGTGAGATTGAGGAAATATCCCGGGTAAACAATGAGGTGGATGAGATAGTTGTCGCTATTGCCGAAGCGGTGGATCAGCAGTCGTCTACCACCCAGGAAATTGCCGAAAATGTCAGTCAGGCCTCCCAGGGAATTGCCGAGGTCAACGAAAATGTGGCCCAGACTTCAGGGGTTGCCGCGGACATTGCTAAAGATATCGCAGAAGTTAATGAACTGGCTTCCGGAAACAGCAACTCCAGTGCTCTGGTTCAGCAAAATTCCGCTGAACTCAGTCAGGTAGCGGCGGCATTGGAAGCGATGATCAATAAGTTTACTTTGTAAGGTTTTGGGAACGTCCCAGTGGAGAGAAAATGAACATTAAGGTCCTGGTGGTCGATGATACGATCATGTATCGGAAAATAATTGGTGATGTGCTGAAAACCATCTCCGGTGTTGAAGTGGTGGGGACGGCCAATAATGGGAAAATTGCTCTGTCCCGGATCAAATCACTGAAGCCGGATCTGGTGACCCTGGATGTGGAAATGCCGGTGATGAATGGGCTGGAGACCCTGGTAGCCATCCAGCAGGAAAAGCTGGATGTGGAGTGCCTGATGTTTAGCTCACTCACCGAACGGGGTGGCGAGATAACCATGAAGGCCCTGGAACTGGGGGCGTTTGATTTTGTCCTCAAACCCGATAAGGAGACCCCGGAAGAAAATCTTGCCTATATCCAGAAAGAGCTTTCCCAGCGGTTGAAGGTTTTTGGTCAGCAGCGTCAGCTGCGCCGCCTGCTGCGGGGGAAACGGCCGGTGGCTCCGGCACGAGTGGCGATAAAAAAACCCGGAGAAGCGGCTAAAATCCTTCGGCAGACCAAGGCCCGGGTGAAGCGAACGGAAAAGTCAACGGTGGTGGCCATCGGTATTTCCACCGGCGGACCCAACGCTTTGACTGCCATGCTGCCGCAGCTTCCCGCTGATCTGGGGGTGCCGGTGTTCATTGTTCAGCATATGCCCCCGGTATTTACCAAATCCCTGGCTGCCAGTCTCGATAAAAAATGTAAGCTGAAGGTGAAAGAAGCGGTTAATGGTGAACAGGTGAAAAAAAATACCATTTATATCGCCCCCGGCGGCAGCCAGATGAAAGTTGCCAGCGGTGCCGATGTCCACAGCAAAATCATCCGGATCACCGATGATCCGCCGGAAAACAACTGTAAGCCGTCGGTGGATTATCTCTTTCGTTCGGTGGCCCGGGAGTATGGTTCCAAGGCCACCGGGGTGATTATGACCGGGATGGGGGCGGACGGCAAAATAGGATTGCAGGAGATGAAAAGTGCCGGAGTGGTGAGTATTGCCCAGGACGCGTCCTCCTGTGTGGTCTACGGAATGCCCAAGGCGGTAGCCGAAGCCGGGTTGGTGGATGTGGTGGCGCCTTT
>DQWO01000228.1 GCA_011042595.1 Pseudomonadota bacterium | reverse complement strand
GTGGGGGATAATGGATAGCGTAAAAGAAGTAGAGTTGCAGTTGGCAATCGTCAGGCTGATACCGTCAATAGCTATAGAGCCTTTTTCAACAACATAACGAATAAGGTCTGGAGAGGCGGTAACGGTGAAAATAGTAGCATTGGCATCTGGTTTGCGCGCGACGATAGTGCCGATTCCATCAATGTGGCCGGAGACGAAATGCCCGCCAAAGCGGCCATTGGCAGCCATGGCCCGTTCCAGGTTAACCGGTTCCTGTCGCTGGAGCAAGCCAAGCGTGGATCGTTCCAGGGTTTCAGCGGAGACGTCAAAACGCAGAGATGAGGCCGAAATATCAGTAACCGTCAGGCAGACTCCATTGACGGCGATACTGTCTCCAAGGTGACAGTCCTGGCAAACGAGTTCTCCTCTAACGGCCAAGTTGCCGGAGCCCCGAGTTACGTTGATATCCTCAATGTAACCAATCTCTTCAATAATGCCAGTGAACATGATGTCCGGATGTTACGGTAATAGAGTGGTAATACGAACGATAATTTCCATCGCCATATAGCAATAATTCCTTTCAGAGTCAAGAAAAACCGGGAAATACGGATTAAAGACAGGAGAATGGGGGTAAATCTGAATCCGGAAAAGCTTGCTAAAGCTGTAATGTATCATTAGGCAATGCAAGTCAGAATGTTGAGTACAATATAATAAATACTTGACAATAAGTCTTCGTTTGGCTTATTAGTGATCGTCGATGAATAGATACTTGTTTTTTATTTTACCAGACTGTTTCGGGGCTTTGGAGTTATTTGCTTTATTAAAGACCTAAATTAAGCGATTAGCGGTTAGCTATTAGCTCAATGAATTCAAGATTTTTTCTTATTTACAGTTTTAACCTGTTTGGTGTTTTAAGTTTTTTGGTTAATGACTGATTTTACACAGCTAACGGCTAAGAGCTAACAGCTGATAGCTCAGATTAGGAAAGAGTGATAGGGATCGTTTGCTGAGCTTGCCGGATGTAAGTGACTGGAAAAACAAGATCCCTTTTTGTGAACTGCTGTTTTTGTTATCTTATAATTTTTAAAAGATGAGGAAATGCAGATGAAGTCTGGAAGCAATCTCGAGAAGGTTTTAACCGCGGGACATTTTGCCTTTACCGGTGAGGTCGGGCCGCCCCGGGGAGCGAATGTCGAAGTGATCAGGGAAAAAGCTAAATTCTTGAAGGGAAATGTTGATATGGCCAACATGACCGACAACCAGACGGCCATGGTCCGCATGTCAAGCTGGGCCGGTTCTCTGATTCTGCTGGAGGAAGGGGTAGAACCCAACTACCAGATGGTCTGTCGGGATCGCAACCGGATTGCCATGCAGAGTGATATTCTTGGTGCTTATGCTCTTGGAATCCGGAATATTCTTTGCTTGTCTGGTGACCATCAGCAGTTTGGTGATCATCCCAAGACCAAAGGAGTGTATGATGTTGACTCTATCCAGCTGATCAGCATAGTGAAAAAAATGCGGGATGAGGGCAAGTTTCTGGGTGGGGATGATCTTAACGGGGCGCCGAAAATGTTTATTGGCGCGGCGGCCAACCCTTTTGGAGAACCTTTTGAGTGGCGTGTTCACCGTTTGGCGAAGAAAGTAGCTGCCGGAGCGGACTTTATCCAGACCCAGTGTGTCTTTAATATGGAGAGGATGCGCGAGTGGGTTCACCAGGCTAATGAAATGGGGCTGACGGAAAAAATTTATATCCTTCCTGGTGTTACGCCGATGAAAAGTGTCGGTATGGCCAAATATATGAAGAATAATGTTCCGGGCATGGATGTCACCGATGAGATTATTACTCGCTTGCAGGGAGTGGAAAAGAAAAAGGCTGCTGATGAGGGGATTAAGATCGCTTGTGAGCAGATAGAGGAATTCAAAGAGATGAAGGGAATAGCCGGCGTGCATTTAATGCCCATTGAGTGGGAACATAGGGTGCCGGAAATTGCTGAACGTGCCAATATGTTACCCCGGCCGCAAGTTTAGATTAAAGGTTTTCATCTCTAGAATGCTTGGTAATGTAATAGGAGGTATCCATGAATGAAATATACGGTCTTGTCCGGGGACCGCTGGCTCTGGCTGCCATAGTGGTGTTTGTCGCTGGCCTCATTTTTCAGGCCCGGCGATTTTTCTCCCTGACCAGTGAGAAGCCTATTGTCCTTCCCCCCGCAAGTCTTCTTGGAAAGATAGAACCGCGAAGTGGTCCAAGCCTTGATGCCATCAATAACAGTATGCTGGGTGTTCACCCATTCTTGACCGTGATCACCACCATTTTTCATGTCTGTCTTATTATGCTGCCGATTTTCCTGTTGGCGCATAATGTTCTTCTCTATGAATCATTTGGTTTCAGTCTCTTTGTTTTTCCCGAATTGGTGGCTAACATCATCACGGTGATTGTGATTCTGGGAGGAGTTTTTTTCTTTCTGCGCCGCATCTTTGTCTATCGGGTCCGGGCCATTACGACCCTCTATGACTACATTATACTGTTGATAGTTGCGGCCCCTTTTTTAACCGGATACATGGCTACCCGCCAGTGGTTCGATTATGACACCATGCTGATTCTGCATATTCTGTCCGGGGAAGTGATGCTGGTGGCCATTCCTTTTACCAAACTGAAACATGGGCTTTTGTTTTTTCTCTATCGTTACCTGATGCGTTACGAACACAGCCTGGGGTCGGGAACGAGGGTCTGGTCCTATTCTAAATCAGTGAAATAAATCAGAGAGCGAAAAGGGAGTGAAGCTAATGGCTGATCAAGAGAAAAAACCAGTTGATACGGCAGCAATTGCCGGTATGCTGAAGAAAAAAGAGCCGGAAATGAAGCGTATTCTGAATTACTGTGTACATTGCAGTATTTGTGCCGAGAGTTGTTTTTTGTATATGGCTCATAATGGGGATCCCCAGTACATGCCTTCCTTTAAGGTAATTAATTCCCTGGGCAAGCTGTACAAGAAAAAAGGGAATGTTGACCGGGAATTTCTGGAAGGAATCAAAGGTTTGGTATGGGGAAACTGTGCGCTTTGCCATCGCTGCTACTGCCCTATCGGGATTGATATTCCCAGAATGATTGATTTTACACGCAGTATCTGCCGATCTGAAGGGGTGTATCCTGAACAGGATGGGGGCGAAAGTTGGCTATAACGGCAAAGGAGAAATGGAAGATGAAAGAGAGAAACTTGATATATGTGCTTCTGGGGGTAATGTTGGTGTTGGTGTCTGCCTCTACACTGTGGGCGCAGCCGGAGAAAATAGTCATAAAAAATCCGGAGGTATTTAAGCATGCACAACGGCCTGTGGTTACTTTTCCCCATGAACGTCACTTAACGGATTTAGAGTGTCTTGATTGTCATCATCGGTATGACAAAGGAGAGAATGTCCTTGATGAAGACACTTTGGAAGAAGGAAATGCCGATATCCGCTGTGCCAGCTGTCATAATCTGAACGCCCGGCTGGGGTTACGGCAAGCGTATCATCGCAAATGTACCGGATGCCACACGAAAATGGTGAAGGAAGGGAAAAAAACCGGTCCCCGAACCTGTGGTGGCTGTCATATCGTACAATAAATGAATCTTTTTTGAACGGAGGAAAAAGTGATTATAGCTGAGAGAAAACCCCTTGAAGAAATCAAGGATATGGTCAAAGGCTACAAAAAAGTTCTGAATGTCGGTTGTGGTGGATGTACATCCATTTGCCTGGCCGGAGGGCAGAAAGAAGTGAATACCCTGAATGCCGATCTGAAAAAGGATCTCAGCTCGGAAAATATCGTTCTGGATATTGATGCTTTTGTGATCGAACGTCAATGCAACTATGATTTTTTTGAAGCTTTGGATGAAATGATTGCCAACTATGACGCCGTGATTTCCATGGCCTGTGGGGTGGGAGTGCAGTTCGTTGCCGAACGTTATCCTGAAACCCCGGTATTCCCGGCGCTGAATACCGTTTTTTGCGGGGCTGACCGGGATATTGGCTGGTTTGAAGAAAGTTGTCGTACCTGCGGGGAATGTGTGCTGGCGGAAACCGCCGGTATCTGTCCGGTGACCCGGTGTGCCAAGGGGCTTTTCAACGGACCCTGCGGGGGGACTCGGCTGGATGGCACCTGTGAAGTGGATAAAGACACTCCCTGTGCCTGGTATGAGATTCACAAACGTTTGCAGGCCCAGGGACGATTGGAAAATATCATTAAGATAAAGCCGCCGCGGCAATGGGAGAACCAAACCCGAAGGAGTCTGGTGCAGGAAGACTACAAACAAAGATATATCAGCTAATCTATAAAAAATAGTTATTTAAACGCCCTGATTTGCGCCCATTGAAAGAACGGTGAGGCCTTATGAGGGCGTTTTTTTTGGAAATATGATTATGATGGATAAACTTTTAGATGGGCATCAGATTGAGCAGATTGTTGAAGATCTGGCTCGCCGGATTGCGGCCGATCAGGCGAATGGCCAGCCGCTTATGGTTGTTGGTCTGCTGAAAGGCTGTCTGCCGTTCATGGCTGATCTCTGTCGATCCCTGTCGGGGTTTGGTGTTCGGGTTGAGATGGAATATCTCCGGGTTAAAAGTTATCTTGGCAGACGCTCCAGTGGCACCGTGCAGATTTTTGAACTGCCGGAAGTGGATCTGGTTGACAGGGAAATTCTCTTGGTCGATGATATTCTTGATACCGGTTTGACTCTTCGTGAAGTCGCCCGGTTTTTTCGTGAACGGGGGGCTGGCAGGGTCAGGACCTGTGTGTTGCTCAGCAAGGAGGGGCGTGATGCAGCCGTTGTTGATTACCTTGGGACCACTATTCCCGATGTTTTCGTTGTTGGTTATGGCATGGATGATGCTGAACAATATCGGGAATTGCCCTATATCGGGATAGTAAACCAGGATAAACCGGATGCAAGCTGCGCTTAAATTGAGCGATTTCCGCTCTCAGCTTTTTGTAGTCAGCTTAACCATCTGTTTTTCCAATGTTTTACTGACAGCCTGCCTGTCGGCAGACATGGCTGACAGCTGATCGCGAAAAGCGTTCATCGGGAAATGAATGTTTCCGGATGAACACTAACAATCTGTCAGAATTACTCCCCGGCCTTTTTTCTTGACTAAGCGGAAAATATAAGTCATAAAAGGGCAATTTTACATGGAACTTTTTTTAGTGGAATACCGATTAATCAGGCCCAGCTTCTGGAGGTATGCAGATGAGCTTAAGAAGTAAATTAGAAGCAGGAGAATTCTCCCTTCTGGCAGAAATAGAAACATCTAAAGGAATTGATGTTCTGTCTATGGTTGCCAATGCCCGTCAGGTAAAAGACAAAGTTACTGCTTTTGTGGTCCCTGAAATGAGCAATGCGGTGATGCGCATGAGCGCTCTGGGGGGGGCAATGGTTTTGCAGAATAAAGACATGGAAACAGTTATGCAGGTTAATTGTCGGGATCGTAACCAGCTAGCCCTACAGGCGGACCTCCTGGCTGCCGGTGCTTGTGGGATTGTCAGTATTATTGCGGTAAACGGTGATGACCCCAGCGTTGGGGACCATCCTCAGGCAAAAGCGGTTTATGATCTTGAACCCTGTGAATTGTTGCAGGCCGCCCGGGAATTGAATAACGGCAGTGATCTGGCCGGGAATCCCCTTTCCGGCGCTACAAATTTTCTGCTCGGGGCCACGGCAAATGTGTGCTGCGAAGGAGAGACTTTGGAGCGGGAAGTGGAAGAAGTCAACAAAAAAATAGCTGCCGGTGCCCAATATATCATTACCTCCCCGGTTTTTGATTTAGAATCAGTTGAAAACCTGGCGAGTACCATTGATTGTCAGAAAAAGAAAGTTATTCCCACCGTCTTGCTGCTTAAATCAGTTGGTATGGCTCGCTATATCAGTCAAACCCAGGAATATATTTCTATCCCCGACAGTATCATTGACCGCATTCGAAAGTCTTCTGATAAGGCCGGCGAGTGTATCCGCATTGCCAGGGAAATGATCGCGGCACTGGAAGCTGCCGGTTTTGGTGGCGTTCTGATTTCCACTGTCGGTTGGGAGCATAAACTTCCGGAAATTTTGTTATAAGAAACGGTAAATAATTATGGAATTCCAGGATTATTGGTCTTC
>DQWO01000328.1 GCA_011042595.1 Pseudomonadota bacterium | reverse complement strand
TTCCAATCCTATCTTAATGACTTTTTTGCCATGGACATTACCAACGGGCTGGCCGGCAGCAGCGGCAAGCTGCAACTGAGCATCAATGATCATAAAAAACCGAAGATCACCTACCAGGGTCGTCGGTGCATCACCAATTTTGCCAGTGTTGATGCATTGAAATCTGATGATTTTCTTTCCTGGAAGTCCCTCAGAATCCTCGGCATCAAAGGGGACAACCAGCCGCTATCGCTCAAGATTGATGAAATTGCCCTCAATGATCCCCAGACCAACTTTGTCGTTGCTCCTGACGGCACTCTGAACCTGCAGGCAATGGTTAAAACTGCCTCCGGCGAGGAAGTATCAACCAAAACAGCAGAAACCAATAAAACCAGTGCTGATCAACCGGCCCTGGCACTGCAGATCAACCGGATAAAGGTGAAAAACGGCCGGTTTAACTTCCTTGACCGCTCACTGAGCCCGGCCTACGCCATGTCGGTGGACCAGCTGACCGGTTCCGTGGACCACCTTACTTCCAGCCGCAGTCAGCCGGCCAAGGCCAATTTCAATGCCAAGATTAACGGCCATGCTCCGGTTGCTATCACCGGCACTATCAATCCCCTGCCCAAAGAAGATATGTTTGCCGACCTTACGGTTACCTTCAGCGATGTTGACCTGAGTCCCTTTACTCCTTATTCCGGCAAGTTTGTCGGCCAGACAATCAGCAAGGGAAAACTTACCCTGGAGATGCACTACCTGATTGACAAAACAAAGCTGAGTGCTGAAAATCACCTTTTTCTCGACCAGTTTACTTTTGGTGATTCGGTGGACAGCCCGGATGCTGTCAGCCTGCCGGTCAAACTGGCGGTTGCCCTGCTGAAAAACCGCCAGGGAGAAATTAAACTTGACCTTCCAGTCCAGGGAGACATGGCTGATCCGCATTTCAGCCTTGGCGGCATCATTTTCAAAATGATTTTCAACGTCATCAGCAAGGCCGTCACCTCACCCTTCGCCCTGCTTGGTTCCATGTTCGGCGGCGGCGAGGATGTCAACCACATCACCTTCGATCCCGGCAGTACCCTGATCACACCGGAAAATCAGAAAAAACTGGCGGCGGTGGGTAAAGCACTGCACGAAAGGCCGGGATTGAAGCTTGACATCCAGGGACAGGTTGATCCCGAAACCGACCGTCAAGGACTGAAAGACTATCGTTTCCAACATTTACTCAAAGCCCAGAAGCTGAAAAAGTTTCTCCGAAAAAGCACTGCTGACATTGCTTCCCTTGACAAGGTAACCATTGAAGCGGCAGAATATGAAAAATACCTGACTAAAGCTTATAAGGCCGCGCCCTTTAAAAAAGCCAAAAACACCATCGGCCTGCTGAAAAAACTGCCCCCAGAGGAGATGAAACAACTGCTGCATGAACATATAATCGTAACTGATGGCGATCTACGCCTGCTGGCCTATCAACGGACGGAAAAGGTCAAGAATTACCTGGTTGCAAACGGCCCGGTGGAAGCAGAACGAATTTTCCTGACCGAACCGAAAATCCCCGGGAAAACGACGGAAAAGACGACCCCACAAGTACGAAAAGTTACGCTAATTATCAAATAGCCAACATATTTAACCTGGCCTGTTCATCAAACTTCACATCACCTACTTTCATTCCCCACTTCTACCGGTTGCAATATCCCCTTTTTTGCGGTAAGTAATACCATCTGAATAAGGGAGAAATATTCATGGAAACATCCGTACCGGTGGTTGTAGCAACAATCAGTCAGTCCCTGGCAACTTTCATTAAACAGGAACTGGCAGAAACCAACGTTACCGTTCAGCTATTGACGGATCCTGACCTGTTTTTCAAGCGGCTCAAAAACATCAAACCAGAGCTCATCCTGCTTGATGCCAGCTACCCGACCGGGGAGAAAAGCGCTAGCCTGGTAGAAAGTCTGCGGCAGGAATTAGCCTGGCAGGACGTTCCTCTGGTGGTCGTAAAAACCTTTTTCGAACCTCTTGATGAGTTATTTCCGGAGATCAGCCCGGAAAATATTCTCACCCAGCCATTTACCCGTGCCGATTTACTGACTATTTTGCAGCGGGTATCACCACAGGCAATCAATAACCACCGACAGAAGCAGGATATAGCCATGACTGAAACAAGCGAAAATCTACAGGAGCCTGACGTGAAAGCTAATCAGGAAGACGGTATCATCGAGCTTACAGACATGGTTGAAGAAGGAATACCGCTGGACCAACTCCCTCCCAACGCTGATCATGACACCGCCCTCCAGGAACCAGCTCCAGCACCGGCAACAGAAACCCTGATGGATAGCGAACTGGAGGAAGATATTGCCTTCCCCAGCGATGCGGCTATCGATGAACTGGCCTTTACCGCCAACGAAGAATCAATGGGGTCAGACTCGATTGACTCTGAGCAGATGGAAGAAGACTTGATTGAGGAAACCATTGAAAAAACGCCGGAAACAGACTCAGAGGCAGAAGCAGCCCCTGAAGATTTCACCACTGAAAGCCCGGAAGATTACCTGACTCCTGACGAGGAAAAACCAGCGACTTCTCTGGACACCCCGATGGCGGCTGAACCAGAATCCGCCCGTCCATCTGTGGTCACCGAACCACAAACGGCTGATTTTCCCCGCCAGATCGAAGGTCTGACCCAGGAATGGAGCAAAAAAATGTTGGTCAGTACCTATGCCAGCATGGATAAACTAATCCAGGCCCTCGGCGATATGGCCCCTACCATTGTGGAACAAGTAGCCAGGGAAATCATCCCGCCGCTGGCGGAAAAAATAATTAAATCTGAAATCAAACGACTGGAAGAAAAAATTGAGGATGACAATAAATGACCTCTAATCACGAACCGATAAATCTGGATAAAACCTACGACCCCAATCTGGTTGAAGATAAATGGTATCAGTTCTGGGAAGAGCATAACTGTTTTGCCGGCCGTACCGATAGCGACCGGCCGCCATTTTCCATGGTAATTCCGCCACCCAACATCACCGGCTCCCTGCATATGGGCCACGCACTGAACAACACCCTCCAGGATATCCTGGCCCGCTACCGGCGGCTGAAAGAGGACAATGTCCTCTGGATGCCGGGAACCGACCACGCCGGGATTGCCACCCAGAACGTGGTCGAGAGGCAGCTCCACGCGGAAGGTCTGGACCGCCACCAGGTTGGGCGGGAGAAATTTATTGAGCGGGTCTGGAAATGGCGCCAGGAATCAGGAAGCACCATTTTAAACCAGCTGCGCCGTTTGGGCGCCTCCTGTGACTGGAAGCGGGAACGGTTCACCATGGATGAAGGTCTGTCAAAAGCGGTACGGGAAGTTTTTGTCACCCTTTACGAAGAGGGACTGATTTACCAGGGTGATTACATCACCAACTGGTGTCCCCGCTGCCACACAGCCCTTTCCGATCTGGAGGTGGAATATGAAGAACACGAAGGTTCATTATGGGAGCTGAAATATCCCCTGGCTGACGGCAGTGGTGAAATCATCGTGGCCACCACCCGGCCGGAAACCATGCTCGGGGACACGGCGGTTGCCGTCAACCCCGAGGACGAACGTTACCGGAATTTAATCGGCTCCGAAGTCATCCTGCCCCTGATGAATCGTCGTATTCCGATTATTGCCGATGCTTACGTGGACAAGGAATTCGGCTCCGGGGCGGTCAAAATCACCCCGGCCCATGACCCCAATGATTTTGACATCGGCCAGCGTCATAACCTGCCGTCCATCAAAATCATGGATGAAAACGGCAAGATGAATGAAAACGCCGGCGTTTACCAGGGAATGACCCGGGAAGAATGCCGTACCCGGGTAGTGGAAGATCTCCAGGCCCAGAATTTATTAAAGCGGATTTTACCATATGGCCACAATGTCGGCCATTGCTACCGTTGCCGCTGCGTTATCGAACCCTATCTCTCCAACCAGTGGTTCGTAAAAATCAAACCGCTGGCCAAGGAGGCCATTGCCGCTGTCCGTGATGGCAGAACAAAAATCATTCCCGCCAGCTGGGAGAAAACCTATTTCAACTGGATGGAAAATATCAGGGACTGGTGCATTTCCCGCCAGATCTGGTGGGGACACCGGATACCGGCCTGGTACTGCCAGGAATGTGGTGAAATCATTGTTTCCCGCACCGACCCGGACCATTGCCCCCATTGTCAGAGCACCAACCTGGAGCAGGAAACAGATGTGCTGGACACCTGGTTTTCTTCCGGCCTCTGGCCATTTTCCACCATGGGCTGGCCGGAAAAAACCAGGGAGCTGGAAATATTCTACCCCACTTCAGTGTTGGTAACCGGCTTTGATATTCTCTTTTTCTGGGTGGCCCGGATGATGATGATGGGGCTGAAATTCATGGGGGACGTACCTTTTCATGATGTCTACATCCATGCCCTGGTTCGCGATGAGCACGGCCAGAAAATGAGCAAGTCAAAGGGGAATGTGATCGATCCCCTGATCATGATCGACAAGTACGGCACCGACGCCCTGCGTTTTACCCTTACCGCCTTTGCCGCCCAGGGGCGGGACGTCAGTATGTCCGAAGCCCGGATCAGCGGCTACCGCAATTTCTGCAACAAGATCTGGAACGCGGCCCGTTTCGCCCTCATGAACCTGGACGGTTTTCAACCGGACACCAGGATTGACCCTGCTGATTATTCGCTGGCTGACCACTGGATCCTCCACCGGCTCCAGGAAACCATTGTGGCGGTGGATGAAGCCTTTACCCAGTATCGTTTCAACGAAGCAGCCCAGGCCGTTTACCAGTTTACCTGGCATGAATTCTGCGACTGGTACCTGGAACTGATTAAACCTGACCTGTTCCAGGATGATAACCAAAAGCGCCGGGCCACCACCCAATCGGTACTCCTTTATACCCTTTCCGCCCTGGTGCGGCTTTTGCATCCGATCATGCCCTTTATCACCGAGGAAATCTGGCAAAAACTGCCGGGAACCAGCGACTCAATCATGCGGGCTGATTTTCCAACAACTGAAACAGCCCACCGGCAGCCGGAAGCAGTACAGAAGATGGAACAGGCCATGACCGTCATCGGCGGGGTGCGCAACATTCGCGGTGAAATGGGACTACCGCCATCGCTCAAAGTGGAAGCAATTGTCTGCTGCGCCACGGCCGAAACGGCCGCGGAAATCAATGCCGCCGCTCCTTACATCCGCAACCTGGGCCGGTTGAAATCATTCACCTGCAGCCACGAAAACCAGCCCCCGGCCCAGGCGGCATCGGCGCTGGAAGCCGAAATGGAAATTTATGTTCCCCTAGCCGGGATTATTGATTTTGAGTTGGAAACCGCTCGTTTAAACAAAGAACTGGGCAAAGCGGAAAAAGAACTGGCCCAAGTGGAGAAAAAACTGGCCAATGAAAAGTTTCTGGCCAAAGCACCTGCCGAGGTAGTGGCCAAAGAAAAGGCCAAGCAGGAGGAACTGACGGCTAAAGCGGCTAAAGTCAGCGACAACCTGGAAAAAATCAGGGAGCTGGCCGCCGCTGACCGCTAACATTTGACCATGCCAAAAACCAGCCAGGAGCTGTCAGCTCCAAATTCGTTCCTTACCCTGGAGCATACCGGCGCCCAAGTCCGCCTGGATCATTTTCTCCATCAGCAGTTTCCAGAGATATCGATCCAAAAATGGAAACAGGCAATCGGCACATTCATGGTCTTGATTGACGGCCGGCCAGGACGCAAAGGAAGTATTATTTCAAACTCTGCCAGGGTAAGCCTGCCGGCCTGGCTGCCGGCGTCTTTAGCCCCCGGACCACCAAGGGCTGATCCAAGCATCAAACCGGTAATCATCTTTGAAGATGATGAATTACTGGTCATCGACAAGCCGGCCGGAATCCACACCCATCCCCTGAATGGAAATGAAATCGGCACTTTGGCCAATGGCCTGATTGCCCATTTCCCTACCCTTAATGGAGTTGGCTTTTCTCCTTTGCAGCCGGGATTGCTGAACCGCCTGGACCGTGACACTTCAGGCCTGGTGCTGGTGGCCAAAATCAAAAAAAGCTGGGAGAAATACCGGCAACTGTTTGCAGAAAAACAGCTTACTAAAATTTATCTAGGCATCGTTCACGGGATTGTTGCCGCTCCCCTGACCATCGATGCGCCCTTAAT
>DQWO01000115.1 GCA_011042595.1 Pseudomonadota bacterium | reverse complement strand
TAGTGAGATAATTCGGCGGCAAGTTTTTCCACCTCTTCCACCAGTTCATCAAGCAGTTTATCTTCAGGAACTTTCCGTAGTATCTCCCCGTGTCTGAACAGCAATCCGTTGCCCCGACCACCGGCAATACCGATATCGGCGGTCCTTGATTCACCTGGTCCATTGACAACACAACCCATTACCGCTACCTTGATCGGCTGACGAATATGCTGCAGCCGCTTTTCCACCGCAGTGGCAAGATCGATAAGATTGATTTCAGTCCGTCCACAGGTTGGGCAGGAAATCAATTCAATTCCTCTTTGTCGCAACGCCAGACTCTGAAGTATCTGATAGGCAACAAAGATCTCTTGAACCGGATCACCCGTTAATGAAACCCTCAGGGTATCCCCCAATCCAAGATACAATAAGATGCCAATTCCCACAGCTGACTTTATCGCTCCCCGGGTTGGAGTTCCAGCTTCAGTAATGCCGATATGGAAAGGGTAATCAACCTCTTCAGCCAGCAGACGATAAGCATCTATAGTATCTGTCACATTGGAAGATTTCAAGGAAACTTTGATCAGGTTGAACTGTTGATCTTCCAGCAGGTGAATATGTCGCAACGCACTATCCACCATCGCCCTGGGAGTATGGCCAAAACGATCGACCAGATCTTTTTCCAGCGAACCGGCATTTACCCCGATACGGATGGGAATACCCCGATCACGACAGGCATGAACCACTTCCCTGACCCGCTGGTCTGAACCGATATTGCCTGGATTAAGCCGTAAGGCATCAACACCCTGATTGACTGCTTCAATGGCCAGTTGGTGTTGAAAATGAATATCGGCTATCAATGGAATGGAAATGGCGGATTTTATTTCTCTGAGGGCTTTCGCAGCGACCATATCCGGCACCGCCACCCGCACAAGTTCACATCCGGCGTTGATCAACGCCTGGATCTGGGCTACGGTGGCATTGACATCTCTGGTATCGGTATTGGTCATGGACTGGACTGCAACGGGCGCATCACCACCAATCGGCAGTTGTCCAATCATTATTTTCTTACTCTGCCGTCTTTTAATCATGTAGACATGACCATGGGTTGGAATTCATTTTCACCAATGCTTTTCTGAAAGCTGATCGCTCAGTTTAGGACCTAGCTAAATGCTGACAGCTAATCGCTCAGATTATATAAACACTAATTCCGCCGGAGGTAAACAAGAAATTCCCGGTTCCCCTTCTGCCCGGTGATGGGTGAAATCATTTTTTGATGAAAGTCAAAACCGATACCTTCGGCTGATCTGATGATTTTTTCCAGGGCCTCCTGCTGCTTCTTTTCATCACGGACGATACCCCCTTTCCCCACATTACGCCGCCCCACCTCAAACTGCGGTTTCACCAAAGCAACAACCGGCGTTCCGGCACTCAAAAGGGGATAAACCGCGGGCAATACTTTTTCCAGTGAGATGAAAGAAACATCAATAACGCAAAAGTTTATTGTTTCGGGAAAATCTGCTGGCGAAAGGGAACGGATATTCGTCCGATCCATAACCACGACCCGGGAATCCTGCTGTAACTCCCAGGCCAGTTGGCCATAACCAACATCTACCGCGTAAACCAGTCGGGCTCCATGCATCAGAAGACAGTGGGTAAAACCACCAGTGGATGCACCAACATCCAGGGCAACACAACCGACAGGATCAAGGCTGAAAGATTGTAATGCGCCGGCGAGTTTCAACCCGCCCCGGCTGACATAGGGAAAATCACGCTCCTTAAGACGGATAACTGACCCCAGGGAAACCTTCTGACCGGCCTTGTCAACCACAATGTCGTCACAAAGAACCTTGCCGGCCATAATGAGAGCCTGGGCCCGTTCCCGACTGGCTGCCAGACCCCGGGAAACCAGGATAACATCCAATCGTTCACGGCCAGTTTTCATTCGGTCAGAGCGGCATTCATTTCATCAACCAGTTTATCCGGATCCAGGCCATGAGCCAGGGCTCCTTCTTCAATGGTTTCAAACATGGACGCCGAACAACCCAGACATCCCATGCCCTTTCCGGCAAAAACTTCAGCCGCTTTGGGATATTTTGTTAACAGATCACGAATGGGAGTAGATTTACCAATCATTTTAATTTCCTCCAGTTTATGTTTAGTAAGTTAATCCAGTTTGTAGCATAATTATGACTGGCTGTCAATCTTTGCCAGCAACTTTAATCCATCAAAGGCATGTGGGAAAACCTTAATTTCCCGTTTAAAAAAAGTAGTAGTTTCATGACTGATAAAATCATCAATTGATACATTCAGGTAATTTCGTGAATGACCGGAAAGTGAGATCAACTCCCCCTTAGATTTATGTACCCGTTCCACAACAACTCTAAGTGGATGGTTTATATATTCCTTATATGATGCTGTTTTCTTTGCTTTTTCTAATTCATACAAAATCTTTACTCTCTCCTTCTTCACCTTTGCCGGCACTATATCCTTCATTTTAGCCGCCACAGTTCCAGGCCTGGGAGAATAGGGAAAAACATGGAGATAAGTAAAAGGCAAATCGGTAAGCAAATGAAAGGTATTTTTAAAAGCCTCTTCGGTTTCTGTGGGATAGCCAACAATAATATCAGCACCAATGTTTACCCGGGGATTTAACTGCTTTATGGTCTTGGCCAGAAACATAATATCCTTTTGACCATAAGGACGCCCCATGCTTGCCAGTACCTGGTCATCTGCTGACTGTAGAGAAAGATGAAGGTGCTCACAAAGATTGTTTTCTTCATCCGCCAGCAGATTTATCATCGTTGGAGTAACTTCCTGGGGTTGCAACGAACCCAGACGAAGGCGCAGCCTGGATTCCCGCAGTAGCTGCTCAAGCAAAAAAGTAAGATCATGTTCAGGTTTCAGGTCCTGACCATACTGTCCCAAATGCACACCGGTCAGAACCAGTTCCCGATATCCGACATCAGCAATTGCCTTTGCTTCAGTGACAATTTCAGCCCTACCCAGGCTCCTTGATCTGCCACGCAAGAAAGGAATGATGCAATAATGACAGAATGCATTGCAACCGTCCTGTATTTTCAAAAAAGCCCGACTACGCCCCATAAAGCTTCTGGCTTTAAGGGCGTCAGCCGGCATAAAGCCTGAAAAACCAAAACTTTCCGGCTGCAGAGCCACTGATTCCAACTGTTCATTATCACTGATCCAATGAGGAATAGAAGCCTTGCCGGCATTACCAACAATCGCCGCCAGACCTTCTATACTATCAGCAATTTCCGGATTATACTGAGCATAGCAACCCGTCATGATAACCCGGGCTCCAGGGTTATTTTTTATAGCTTTACGCACCTCCTGGCGGCTCTGCATCCCCGCCCTGCTGGTAACCGCACAGGTATTGACAATAACAATATCAGCCGATCCATCACGAACTACCTGATAACCACGGCGCTCCATTTCCTCACCCAGAGCACAGGATTCATAATAGTTCAATTTGCAACCCAGAGTAACGCATTTAACCTTCACCGGCTTATCACCCCTCCCACCAGCAGATAACCGTCCTGATAAAATGCCGCTCCCTGGCCGGGGGTAACAGCGAATTGAGGCTGATCATACACTACCTGAATCGTATCATGATCTATCATTTTCACTGATGCCGGGGCCGGCTGGTGCCGATAGCGGATCTGGCAAAGCAGGCGTTGGGAACATTTCTCCGCCTTGATAAACCAGTTAAGTTTCCGAACTATAAAAGTCGTCTGGTAAAGGTGCTGGCGTTCCGCTACCACCAACTGATTTTTCAATGAATCGATGGCATAAACATAGAGAGGTTCAGCATGGGCGATGCCCAAGCCCCGGCGCTGCCCAAGGGTATAGTGATGAATGCCGCCGTGTTTGCCGATAATCTCACCCGCCAGATTGACTATATTGCCAGTTCTGGCTGAGTTATCAGTCGAGCTCGGACAACACAGGTCTGCATATGAACCATTTTTGACAAAACATAATTCCTGGCTTTCACGATAATCAGCCAGTGGATAACCAGCCTGGCGGGCCAGGTCCAGAACTTTTTCCTTTTTCATTTTTCCCAGGGGAAACTGGCCTGCGGCCACCCATTCCCTTGGAACCTGCTGGGGGAAATAACTCTGATCTTTCGTTTTATCCTCTCCCTGGATGATTACCGGGTGGTGATTTCCCCAACTAGAAAGCTGAACATAATGCCCGGTGGCCAACCACCGGGCATTAAAAGTTTCGCTGGCCTGCCACAAGAGAGCAAATTTTACCCGGGCATTACAGCGGATACAAGGATTAGGTGTTACCCCGTCAAGGTATGATTTTGCCAGGTAATCAATAACTTGCTGTTTAAAAAGCTCCCGAACCGTTATTATCTCTACCGGCAGTGATAATAAATTGGCTGCCAGCATTACCCTTTGCTTGAACAAATCAGGAGCAATGGCTCCCATGTCCAAGGCCACAAGTTGGACTTCATAGCCTTCTTCACGCAACAATAAAGCCGCAATAACGCTGTCAACGCCACCACTGAAACCAACTACTATCTTTTCACTCACGGGGAATCACTTACAATGAAGTTTTAAAATTTTCAATTGTCTGCAGGATTACAAAGGTGAGATGCGCCATAAAGCTTCTGCGGCTTCAACCAGGATATCAATAAACTGTCTGATTTCTGCATCCGTAGTCCAACGACCCAAACTTACTCGAATAGCACTCTGGACTTCAGCTTCCGATACTCCCATAGCCCTCAACACTTGAGATCCCTTACCACCTCTTGAAGCACAGGCTGAGCTGGTAGAAACAGCTATCCCCTGTAAGTCAAGATGCATTCTCAACGACTCACCGTCAATGCCGGGAAGTGAAAAGTTAGTGGTATTGGGCAACCTTTCAACCCGACTGCCATGAAAGATCACTCTTTGTAATTTTTCTGTCAGTTCAGTTTCCAGATCATCTCGTAGTTTTGCCTGTCGTTTTACTTCTTTAGCTAAACTTTCAGGTTCCAGCAGGCTGGCAGCCTTACCCACCGCAACAATATTGGGAACTGCCTCTGTACCACTTCGCCTGCCCCGTTCCTGTCCCCCACCGTGAATGAGAGGCTCCAAATTCACGCCGGGGCGAACCCACAAGGCACCTAGACCTTTGGGGGCGTAAAACTTGTGACCCGATAGAGAAAGCAGATCAACGCCCAGCTCATTTACATCCACTGGAATTTTACCCACCGCCTGGACAGCATCAGTGTGCAGCAGGATACCATGTGACCTGGTTAACCGAGAAATTTCTTCTATCGGGAAGATGACCCCGGTTTCATTGTTAGCCAGCATCAGGGAGATCAATATCGTTCGATCAGTAATTGCCGCCTCAACCTGATCGGCAGATATCATGCCATCCCGATCAACATCGAGATAGGTGAAATCAACCCCCAATTTTTCCAGAAAGGTGCAACAATTTATTATCGCCGGATGTTCAACCGCGGAGGTTATCACATGAGCTTTGGTTAAATCCTGCTGACAGCAAGACCATAAAGTTCCCTTGATGGCCAGGTTGTCACTTTCAGAGCCACAACCAGTAAAAACAATCTCTTCAGAATCTCCGCCAATTAAACTTGCCAGTTGTTCGCGTCCGCCATCAATTGCTTCACGCGCCGCCTGCCCAGCCCAATGGGTACTTGATGGATTCCCATATAGATCGCCTAGAAATGGCAACATCTCATCGCGTACTGCTGGATCTACCGGCGTCGTACCGTTATAATCCAGATAAATGTTCATATGCTCCCATCAAGAATATTCTGCAGGGTAATCGACTCCAGAAATGCACCAATGGTGTCATCCAGTTTATCCCAAAGGGGGCGGGTCAGACATGCACTGCTGCCCCGGCCAGCGTCACAAGCCGGCAGATCTTGAGTGCAAGCAGCACAGTTAACCGGCTGCGTGCATTCCTGCACCACATCCATTATTTCTGCGACCGTGATTTGATCCAGATTTCTGGCAAAATGATAACCGCCGCCGGGTCCACGCACACTTTTCACCAGCCCGGCACGACGCAGATGGACAAAAAGCTGTTCAAGGTAACTGACCGATATCCCTTCATGGGCGCTGATCTGTTTCAAAGAAACCGGCTTTGTCCCATCAGCCAGAATCGCCATAGCCAGCATAGCACGAACTGAATATCTTCCTTTAGTCGACAACTTCAAAAGCTCACCTCCATTGCCCGGGGCGGACAGGCCTTAACACATAAACCACAGGCAGTACAATTAT
>DQWO01000114.1 GCA_011042595.1 Pseudomonadota bacterium | reverse complement strand
TTTTTTCCCTTGACATAAACTTCTCCACCTGTTAAATAATACTAAATCAATTTAGTTAATACTTTAAATACAATTAAAAAGGAGACTCGAACATGTGTATGAAAATTGAATTCCCTTGTCAATGTGGAGAAGAAAACGCCCAATTCAATAATTTAAATAACATACTCCCTCCTTCCGTAATTGAGAAAGTATACTGCCCGGAATGCAGTAGCGAAGTAACGGTAAACAAAGACACCATGCTGGTGGACAACAACTGGATCATAGAATACGACATGGAGCAGGTAAAATTTCTTCTGGCAAAAATGGACATTCCGGCAGCACAGATAACCCCGGAATTTATTTTTGATGAACGCTATTCAACCTGGCAGGGCGTCACCCCCACCGATATGGTTGAAAGTATCAGGGAACGGGAAGAAATTGTCAAGCTTGCCAAAGTAGATAAGAAAAAATATGTGGAAACCATTAAATCCTGGAGTATCAACCGAATGCAGGCCTTCATGGATGCCGGCTGGCGGAAAGCCCAGCCCCGAACCGCGTAAATAATCGTTTCATAACCCCCTCCTCCGTTTGAAGGGCCAGCGTGGATTAACCACCCGCTGGTCCTTCTTGTTTTCATTTCCTTGACGAAAGAAATATACTGGATTATTGTTACCCGGTAACATAACTAGTTTCCATCCGGAAATCAGTGCTTCCGGATGGGGCCTTAACCGGAACTTACCCATGAGCACCAAAAACCTCGATCAGCTTTTTGCCCCCCGCTGTCTGGCAGTAATGGCGGATTTTTGCCCCGGGGGCTACAAAGAGCAGCTGCTGATTAATAATCTGCCTCAGCTTGATGACCAACACCGCGTCTATTTTGTTAATTCTCCCTGCCTGCCCCCTGACATCAAAGCCATTCAAGTTGATAGTCTGGAACAAATTGAAGAACCCATTGACATCCTGATATTTGCCCGGCCATTATCCATGGTCCAAGAAATCTTCCGCTGCCGCAATATTGAGGCGGTTGCCAACCTGATCCTGCTCGGTTTTACCGAGGAAAGTTCTCCGGAATTACAGCAGGAAATACTAAAACAGGCCCGACGGCACCGGATCAGAATTCTCGGCAGCAATTCCATTGGTCTTTTGATTCCCCACCAGCGTTTGAATGCTTCCTACCACCCAACCATGCCTCACCGGGGGAAAATCGCCCTGATTTCACAAAGCGGGGCGCTGATTACCTCAATTCTCGATGTTGCCCGGGAGCAGAATATCGGTTTCAGTCATGTGATCAGCATCGGCAATTTGTTGGACATCGATTTTGGCGACCTGATCGACTACCTGGGTGGCAATGAGCAGATCGCCACTGTTGCCCTCTATATAGAAAATATTAAAAACGTCAAAAAATTCCTCAGCGCCTGCCGCTCTGTATCGCGGGTAAAGCCGGTCATCGTCCTGAAAAGCGGCCGCCATCCGCAGATACAGTCACTCATCCAGCAACGAATTACCGGCCAGCAGCTGGGCAGCAGTGCGGTCTATGAAAGTGCCTTCCGGCGAGCCGGCATTATCTCGGTGGACAACATTAATCAACTGCTCACCGCCAGCATCACCCTTTCAACCAGGAATATCCCTTACGGCAACCGTTTTGCCCTCATTAGCAATTCCGATGCCCTCGGTATTTTTGCCATTGATCAGTTGCTGTTCAGGAAATTAGTCCCGACACCCATCGACAAAGAACTGCAAGACCAATTAGCAACCATTATCCCGGGAAATGAAGCCGGCGGGAACCCCATCAATATTGGCGCTACCGCGGATAATCAACGTTTCATCAAGACCACAACCGCCATCCTGCAATCGGGAAATTTTGATACGCTGATCATCCTCATGGTTATCAATGGGTTTATCAAACCCCATGAGATAGTCACGGAAATGGAGAAAATACGAGCACAGTTCCCGACAAAGATATTCTATGCCTGGCTGGGAGGCAGCACCTTTCACCGGCATAAAGCCCGGGACTTCATACAGGATGATATTCCGGTTTATTTAAGTCAGCAAGAATCCTTGAGCGCCTACTACTACAGTGAAAGATACCGCTACAAACTAACCAAGCTGATGGCTATTCCACCGTTGTTTGACGATGCCGCCCCGGCACACAAGGGTCGGGCACGGCAACTGCTCGCTCCCTTCCTGGGAGAAGAGCCAGCCATTCTACCGGAAACTATTACCCGGGAACTACTGCAGATTTACGGCATCCCGGCTCCGACAACAAAGAGATTTCCAGAAACCGCCGTCGAACTGACCATTACCAGTCGCTGGGACCCGGAATTCGGTCCCTTTATCGCCTTGGGACTTGGCGGCATCTGTGCCCCTTTCAATTCCGACACATCTATTATGCTGCCGCCCCTCAACGCACTGCTGGCCCGCCGCATGATAAGCAAGTCACCGGCTGGTGAAATCCTGAAATCATACCCGCTGGAAAAACTGGACGAACTGCTGCTGCGCTTTTCCACCCTGCTCTGTGATTTTGCCGTATTGTGGCAGGCAAGACTGGAAATACAGCTCGATGAAAGCGGAAAATTACGACATAAAACGGCTTTTATCCAGGTCAAATCCAGCAGCGTAGAGGCCCCGAACCACCTGGCCATCATGCCCTATCCCAGTCATTACCAGTTCCGGGAAACCCTGGCTGACGGCACCAGGGTATTGATCCGACCGATCAAACCAGAAGACGAAGAAAAACATTTCGCTTTTTTTCATTCACTTTCCCGGCAAACCAACTACTACCGTTTTTTCAGCTACCGGAAGAAATTAAGCCACGAACAAATCACCCGTTTTACCCAGATCGACTATGATCGGGAAATGGCCATCATCGCCCTGGTGGAAGAAAACGACCAGGAAAAAACCATCGGTGTCAATCGGCTGGCCTATTACCCCCAGGAAGACCGCTATGAATTTGCCTTAGTGGTAACTGATGACTGGCAGGACAAAGGGGTGGGGAAAATTCTGATGGAAAAGCTGCTGTATATTGCCAGGGACCGTCAAATCAAGACCATCTATGGCAATATCCTGGCCGAAAACAGCAAAATGATTCAATTCTGCCTGCGCTTCGGCTTCAAGGAATACCTAAGCGAAGGGGAAGTGGTGCTGGTGAAGCTGGACCTGTAACCCCCCACCGGCCGGAAGCAATCACTCTTTACCCTGCTCAACGTCTCTGAACAGCTCAAAAATGACCATGGGATTGCGGTCATTGCTGCTGCCGATTTCCTTGACTGTATCACCTGCCAGAACCTAAAATCCTACCTGGAATTCACAGATTTCAACAGAACATTTAATGGCTATTTTAATGAGTTGTTTATCAAGTGTTAATAGTATCCCGTTGTTCCTCCTGGCGGCTAGCAAATAAAGCATGTCGTAAACCGAATGGTCTAAAGTGCAGCTCAACTTGAATGCCTCACGGTACAGTTCCAGCTCATTGATAAAATCATCCGGCAGCGCCAATGCCTGTTCAAGAGCTTTCTCACAGGAGCTATAGGGAAAATCGGCAAATTTTTGATATTTCCAGATGGTATTGGTTACTTCAGAGATAAAAAGAGTCGGCGCAATAACCCAGTCTGCTTCAATAATATATTTTGCTAAATTTTCCGCGGAATTCCGGTGCAGAACAATTTCTATTGCCGCACTGGCATCCAAGACAACTATCATCTTTCACGATCCTCCCGGAGTAACGCTACAGGATCAACACTTGAAATTGATGGGCTAATCGCTGGATTATCAGCAATATTTTGCAGCAATTCCATTCTCCGATCCTTCTGAGACAGTGAGGTTTTCAAGCCTTTGGCTAAAGTAACAACTGCCTCCTGGGCCAAACTGCGGTGCTCTTTTGTGGCGTTCTCCTGTAACAATCGATAAATGTTTTCCGGTAATTCACGAACCTGTAAAGACGGCATTGCAGCCCCTCCCTGAAATGATAACAATTTTCGACTACGCAAATATAATTATAATGCATTTTTCATCATTTAGCAAGCATCATTCTTTCTTCAGCGCAACTTCCCTGATAATCTCAAAAATACTCATGGGATTGCGGTCATTGCTGCTGCTGATTTCCTTGACTGTATCACCTGCCCGGGCCTTTAAGCCTGCCCGCTTCAGCTTATCCATCACTTCAAGGAGAGGAAGATCATAGCGTTCACAGATATCCTCGATTGTTTTGTTGCCGAAATTTGGTGAGGGGTTTTCAGGAAATAAAAAAGCATCCCCGGCTTCCGGCACCCGGACAGCATCCTTGAAAAAATCAAACAGCTTCTGCGGTGACAAATCATTTCTCCTGGCCATTTCCAGGAGGGACTCTTCCACCCCTTTCATCTTGATACCGGCCGCCGCAAGCTTCTTTTCGGCTTGGGCCGGATCAATATTCATCTTACGACAGAACATTTTCAGCGAGGAGAGCTCCGCATGGCCATAGGGTGGTTCACCATATTTTTTATTGGCCACGGTGGTAAAATGTTCGCCAAGCTGGAGAACATAGTTCATGGGCGGCAGGTTATAGAGCGTACCGACGGCAACATAGAGGGAGAGGATAAGGGCAATAGTAAAGCTTTTGGTAAAAAAGGTGAGTTCTTTCGCCTTGTTTTTGAGATAGGCGGTGATCGACCGCCAGTTGTAATAGATATGGATGGCAGCCATAACCAGCAACAGAAACCCCACGACAATATGAATATTATCCCACTGGCTCTTGGAGAGTCCAAGGAAATGATAATCGGTCCAGTAGGCTACCCGCCCTGCGGGCATGATGTAAAGAACAACACTGGTAACCAGTTCTATGAACCCGGCAATGATCAGGGTCAGCGAAGTAATTTTACGCATGAAATAATTCTCTAACGCGGGCTTGACGCCCGCAACCCAAAACAAAATGATTTTTTACCACTGAGATCACAGAGGGCACAGAGAAATAAGCTGATGATTTTCCTTCGTGTTCTCTGTGTTCTCAAGTGAGCATCGCGAACGGGTGGTTTATATTTGAGTATCTTTTTTCTTGCTTTTTATACCCCTCAAGGGGGTACTGAAAAGAGTGACAGCCTTTCAGGAGTAAGGCACTAAATATCTTACAGCAAACCAATCAACAGGCTATACGCTCTTATTTTCCTGCCATTATTTTATAATTTCTCTTTTCAAGATAATTCCCCAACCAGATGGAGCTGACAAGAACCAGGGGTATGGAGACCATCAGCCTGATGAAGCTGAACCGAAGGCCCATAAATGAAGCTTCAAAGATGGTCATTGGAATGCGGCAAATTCCAGCAGCCCCTATGTAGGTAAAAATAACGCTCAGCTTCGCGCCCTTATTATAAAGCGAATAAGCAACCGGAAAAGCCACATATAAACCGCCGACCGTCGTTCCGGCAAGAAGAATAACCCACACATACCCAACAAATCCGGATTCCGGGCCCAGATGCTTTTCAACCTTTTCTTTTTTTACCCAGACCTCAAACAAACCTATGAGGATAAAAGCACAGGGCAAAATTTTCAGCATCTCAATTGAGAAAGAAAAAAAGTTGTAGCCTATCTGTTTCCCCGGGCTGAACCCCAGCAAAAAGGAGGCAAGCAGAAACGCTCCATAGGTTGACATGGCGAGAAATCTGATGGTCTTCTTTTGTATCTTCATCATAACTCACCAAAGAAAAAGCCGATGACCAGGGCGATAAGCAGGGCCATACAGAAACTGATAAGATTCCTGATGATGGTTACTTTGACACCGAAATACTCCTTTTCCACCGGGTAAGTAAGAATACCGACCATCATCAGCGTGGTCGTAAAAGCCGCCAGGACCATATAACTGACGCCTTTTTTCAACAGGATGCCACATAAGGGATAGGCAACAAAGCCCGGCATCAGGGTTATGGAACCAAACGAAGAAGCAAAGACGATGCCGATGAATCTGCTCTCATTCCCGAGATACTGGGAAATCATGGTATCGGGAATAAGAAAAAGGATGATTGAAACCAGAATCAGCATGGTCAAAAATGCCGGTAAAATAGCAATAAATTTCTTCCAGGCTATTTTCAGCGCTGTAGCCGTCTTTTTCCGGTCCAGAATCGCTGAAATCAAAACGGACAAGCCGGTTGCAATACACAAATAATACATGCCACCTCAAATACGCACAAAATATGGCAGGATAACAAAAACAACCCCGACAATAACCAACAGATAAACGTTCGATATCACATAGGGGATTATAAAGAGCGCCACACCGCTGAAAAG
>DQWO01000162.1 GCA_011042595.1 Pseudomonadota bacterium | reverse complement strand
GAAGACTGGCAGGAATATAATGGTAACTTAGGGTTTGTCTACCGTTTCTGGGATCACTATACCCTTGATTTGAGCTATGGCCGTTATGACTTGAATCCCGATGGCGGGGGCGATGATGCCACCGGAGATAATTACCATGCCAGCCTGGTCCGGGATTTTGAACACCAGTCCTTTACCCTGTCTTATGACCAGGGGACTGATGTGGATGATTTTGACGGCAGCGATAACGGCTATACGGAATTCTGGCGTCTCCAGGCTTCATTTACCTATGATTTTGCCGATCGCTGGACTTTAACCGGCAGCGGTCTTCTGGGCAATGATGATTATACGGATGCCCTGGCTTCCCATGATGAGGACAGCTATCAGGCTAATGTCAGTGTTTCCTATGCAATTCTTCCCTGGCTTTCATTGACGGCCGAATATACCTATGATGAAAATAATTCCAGCATTAATGAGGACGATTATACCGACAACCGGATTGCCTTTCGGGCTACCGGTCATTGGGATATTTTTTAGCCTGAAGAGTTCCCTTGGGTAAAGGTAGATTGTTTTTGAGCGGCTTGATTGCAAAAACTTGCCGCTCTTGTTTTAGTACCTTACTCCTGAAAGGCTGTCACTCTTTTCAGTACCCCCTTGAGGGGTATGAAAAACAAGAAATTGTCGGAAATACATTCAGGATGTTCGGGCTTGGCTCATAGCGGTATTGGCCGCCGAACGAATCACACGATGTGATTTGCGGCTGACGCCTCGGAGCCGGCCATGGACGGCCGGCGAGAATGAGCGAGAGCCATGCCGGAACATCCTGATACCCTAATTTTGGTTGTGGGAGTTAAGCCTGCGTTAGGTTGTTTGCCCCCTATCTTTTTGCTTAATTTTTTCCTTCCGGTTGTCGAAGAAGTTATGAAGCTTAGTGAGTTGATATGTATCCATGAGCAGGAGTTTTAGAAAATGGCTTTGAATGATAACCGTCAACAGATGCAACTGCAACAATATGTTGATCTGTTTTTACGGAACAAATGGCTGATAACCCTGCCATTTATCCTGATAACCCTGGGTAGTTTTATTTTCGCCCTGGCGATTCCCAACATCTACCAGGCTTCAACGACGATTCTGGTGGTGCCCCAGAAGGTGCCGGAAAATTATGTCCGTTCGACGGTTCCCGCGGCGGTGGCTGACCGGCTGCAGACTCTCAATCAGCAGATCATGAGCCGGACCCGGTTGCAGCAGGTTATTGAACGCTATGGTTTATACCGGGAAGTAAGTAAGAAGATGGCTCCGGAAGAGATTATTGAACTGATGCGCCAAAAAATTGATGTTTCAGTCAATCAGCGCACCCGTACCGGGGTTAATTCATTTACCCTCACTTTTCAGAATCCGGATCCCCGAATTGCCATGCAGGTGGCCAATGGGCTGGCCTCTTTGTACATTGAGGAAAACTTGAAACTGCGTGAACGCCAGGCAAGGGAGACCTCCAATTTCCTCGATCGGGAACTTGGAAAGCTGGAAAAACAACTGAGTGAAAAGGAACATCTGCTCAGTGCCTTTAAACAAAAATATATGGGTGAGTTGCCGGACCAGCAGGATGCCAACCTGAGGATGCTCGACCGGTTGGAAGTCCAGTATCAGACTTCCAGTTCGGCTCTGGCGGCGGCCAAGGATCGCCAGATTCAACTGCAGCAGCAATTAAACCAGTTGTCCACCTCCAGCGACACGGTGGTCGTAGAAGGGCGGGTGATGACGGTTGATCCGGATACAGCCCGTCTGGAGGCAATGAAAGCACAACTGTCGGCTTTACGGAACCGTTATACGGATGCCCATCCGGATGTCATCAGTCTGGTGGCAAAAACAAAGAAGCTGGAGAAGGAACTGGCGGCGAAAGAACAAGCTGAAATTGGGAATGATGGTGCCCAGGCGGCTGCTCAGCGTCCGCACAGCCCGGCATCTGTCGAGATCAACAGCCAGATTGCCGCGGCAAAACGTGAAATAAACCAATTGCAGCATGAACTCAAGCGACTGCGAGCTGAAATTGATGTGGTAAACGCAAAGGTGGAAAATGCGCCCAAACGGGAAGCGGAACTGGTGGCCCTGACCCGTGATTATGGCAACCTTCACCAGAATTATCAGAATCTTCTCGATCGCAAGATTGAAGCCCAACTGGCTGAAAACCTGGAAATGCAGCAGCAGGGTGAACAATTTAAAGTTTTGGATCCAGCCCTGCTGCCGGTGAAACCCTTTAAACCGGATCGGCGAAAAATTCTGCTGGCCGGAATGGTGCTGGGTTTGGGGATAGGTGTCGGCCTGGCTTTGCTGTTGGATTTTCTGGGCAAATCATATCGCTATGTTCCCGAGATAGAAGAAGACCTCGGGGTTCCGGTACTGGTTACCATTCCGAAGATTCTAACCGGGAAAGAGTTGAAATGGCGCAAAATTAAAAATGTCGGCGGGATATTGGTGGTATTCATGGTCATGCTGGCTGCTGGTGGACTGGGATATATGTATTTAAAACTGACCTTTTCCCTCCCCGGCTGGTTTCAACAGACCTTCTTTCACTTGTAACCATGGGTGATCATGTATTGTGCCTTTTACGGTTTTCAGGAACGGCCGTTTAATCTGACCCCTGATCCCCATTTCCTCTACCTGAACAGCCATTATCGGGAAGCCTATGCGCACCTGGTGTATGGAATTCGTGAGCGGCGGGGATTTGTGGTGGTTACCGGCGAGGTGGGGATTGGCAAAACCACCCTCATCCAGAACCTGCTGAATAATCTGGATGAAAATGTTGAAATTGCTTATATCTTTAACCCCATTTTGACCATAACGGAATTTTTTGCCGCCATTTTTGATGAATTCGGCATCCGGCCTCATAGCCAGGATAAACATGAAAATTTGCGGATATTCAACGAGTTTTTATTGAAATGTTTGAAAGAGCAGAAAATCCCGGTATTGGTTATTGATGAGGCCCAGAACCTGAGTCTCAAGGTTCTCGAAGAAATTCGCCTGCTCTCTAACCTGGAAACCCAGAAAAACAAGCTCTTGCAAATGGTGCTGGTGGGACAGCCGGAGTTGAAGCAGAAACTGGGTCGCAGTGAATTGCGGCAGCTGAATCAGCGGGTGGTCATCCGTTATCATCTGCCTCCCCTGAGCCTGTTGGAAGTCAAAGACTATATCAGAAAAAGACTGCTGGTGGCCGGGACTGCCGATGTGAACCTTTTCAGTAACCGGGCTCTGGAAATGATAGCCCGGTATAGTAACGGTATTCCCCGATTGATTAATGTGATTGGTGATAATGCCCTGCTTATTGGCTACGCTCAGGGGATCAGGAACATTGATGAGGGAATTATTGGGGAAGTGGTGACAGATCTGGCCCTCAAAAGGGAGAATGTCCCGGCTGCTGCAGTAAAAGGGGTGTTCATGAAAAGGTATCTTTCCCGCTGGAAAGGCATGCTGTGGATTGTTGCATTACTTGCTATCTTAGTTTTGTTAATGGTCTCCTTTCAGCAGGAATTGGATCGTGGGATGGCATTTATTCGTTCCCTGTTGTGACCGGGAACGATTTTTGGAGTTCATATTATGAGTAGAATTCAGGATGCTTTAAAAAAAGCTGAGCAGGAAAGTCTGGCAACAAGTGCAACTGTTCGGGATAATACCGTGGTTGAAGAGCCACAACCGGCAGCTCCGATGGCCAAACCTGAGCCGCAATCACAACCGGTAACTTCGGTTGTAGAATCCAGTGCGGTGAAAGAGCCGGAAATTCCAGCTGAGCCACTGGAGCGTGAACGAGTTGAGCCGCAGTCGGACAAGCTGACGGTAACCAAACCGAATGAAAGCAAACCAACTCCTGTTCCTGTGGCCTCAGGGCGGAAAACTTCGCAAAAGATTGACCTGAATCCGGCCCTTCTGGATGAACACCTGGTATCATTGACGAAACCTTTTTCCCTGGCTTCGGAACAGGTGAAAAAGCTGCGGACAAAGATCATCCTCAGCGCTCCGGAACGATTACCCAACAAAACTATCCTGATAACCAGCGCTGTTCCCCGGGAGGGGAAAACCACCATTGCCGTTAACCTGGCCCTCTCTCTGGCCCAGGGTCTGGATGAATATGTGCTGCTGGTGGATTGTGATTTCCGTAAACCGGAAATCAGTAAATATCTGGGGATGGAATTCAACCTTGGGCTTTCCAACTACCTGACTTCGGATATTGATCTGTCATCGGTACTGGTGAAAACGGATTTATCCCGGCTGACTATTTTGCCCATGGGGTTAGCTCCGGCAAAGCCTTCTGAGCTACTGGCTTCCGAGCGCATGACGCATCTGATTGAGGATTTGCAGTCCCGCTACCAGGATCGTTATATTATTTTTGATACCACCTCGCTGATGTCGACGTCTGAGGCCGATATTCTTGCCAGTCAGGTGGATGGCATTGTTATTGTGGTGCGCTACGGCGAAACAGATCGGGACGTGGTCAAACAGGCGCTGAAGAATATTGACCGGGATAAAATTATCGGGGTTGTTTTTAATGGTGCTGATTATCGTACTTCCAGCTTTTATTACCAGGAAACCCGTTAATGTTTGTGGTCTGGTTATGAGATTCATAACCAGGGAGTTTAGCCTGACGAGGTATTGTGCGACAATTTAGCCTACGAACTATCACCTTTTTTCTCATCGAACTGTCACTGTTTGTTGCTGGCGGTTTACTGAGCGTTTACAGCGGGATCTACTGGCTGGGATCAGATAGCTATGACCTCCAGTTATTTGTCTCCCATATTATCAGCTTTGCTGTTTTTTATCATTTCTCCCTTTTTTATTTTGATTTATATGACATTAAAACCAGGGTTCCTTTCTCTGTTTACAGTTTGCGCCTGGTTCAGGCCACCGGGTTGCAATGCCTGTTTCTGGCCTTTTTTTCCTATTTTCTTCCCCGACTTGTTTTCCCCAGCCCCTATATCTATTACATTCTCCTGGTCGACTTTTTATTGATTTTTGGCTGGCGGGTTTTTTATGACTGGCTGACGAGGCATGATCGGTTCAACGAGCTGATTATGATTGTTGGCAACAGCCCTGTAGCCGGGAAGATCTGTGAAGGGATTTCCGGTCGCAAGAATTCCGGCTACCAGATTGTGGGGATTATGGGTGAATTAAAAGAAGGGCGGAATGGGTGTGACGGTTGTAAGCTTTTGAGCCCGGATTATTCCAAGCTTTATTCCATCGCCTTAGCTGAGAATGTGAATCGCATTATTGTCTCCATGGGGCAGCGACGCGGTCTTTTCCCGGCTGCTGAGCTGTTGCGCTGCAAGATGGCTGGTATCATAGTGATGGAAGATGTGGATTTCTATGAGCAACTGGAAGGCAAAATTCTGGTTGATAACTTACGTCCCAGCTGGCTTATATTTACCCCCGGATTTAGAAAACCGCGCCAGACCAGGATGTTTAAACGCTCTATCGGTATGATCTTGGCTGGTGCTGCCTTGTTATTGGCCGCGCCGGTGATGATGCTTGTTGCCCTGGCCATCAAGATTGATTCCCCGGGCCCGGTTTTTTTTGTTCAGGAACGCTTGGGTGAGGATGAAAAATCTTTTTTGCTGTTCAAGTTTCGTTCCATGTGTACCGATGCGGAAAAAGACGGTCCGGTGTGGGCGACTGAAGATGATGATCGGGTAACCCGGGTTGGCAACTTTCTTCGCAAGACTCGCCTTGATGAGATTCCCCAGCTGATCAATATTTTTAAAGGTGATATGAGCTTTGTTGGTCCCCGTCCAGAGAGAAAATATTTTGTCGATCAGCTAAAAAAAGAGATTCCCTTTTATGACCAGCGCTTTTCGGTGAAGCCGGGAGTGACCGGCTGGGCTCAGGTGCGTTTCCCCTACGGAGCCTCGGTGGAAGATGCCAAAGAAAAACTGCAGTATGAATTGTACTATATTAAATATCTTTCCCCCGTGTTTGATCTGCTGATTATTCTGGAAACTATTAAGGTTGTCCTCTTTGGCCGGGGTAGCCGCTAGGAGACTATCCGAAAATGCCCTTTTTCCCCAACTCTTCGTTATGCTCAAAAAATTATCCTCAGAATATCAACCATATGCCTGCGGTAATTTTTTTCGCATGCCTCGATTTGAGAAAAAATTTCTATTCTCGGACAGCCTCCTAGGAATAACCTCCTGGTGTTCTGGGGGGGCAGTTAGTACCTTACTCCTGAAAGGCTGTCACTCTTTTCAGTACCCCCTTGAGGGGTGTAAAAAACAAGAAATTGTCGGGAATACATTCAGGATGTTCGGGCTTGGCTCATAGCGGCATTGGGTGCCGAACG
>DQWO01000039.1 GCA_011042595.1 Pseudomonadota bacterium | reverse complement strand
CATCGTGTGCCGCTCCGAGGTGTGTGCCGCGAATCACCGTCGTGGTGATTCGTTCGGCACCCAATGCCGCTATGAGCCAAGCCCGAACATCCTGAATGTATTTACGACAATTTCTTGTTTTTTATACCCCTCAAGGGGGTACTGAAAAGAGTGACAGCCTTTCAGGAGTAAGTTACTAATCGCTTAACTTGAGTGATTGGACCGAATAAAAGAGAAAGCAGCAAGGATACACATGGCCAACAAAGAAGATGTGATAGAGGTGCAGGGTAAAGTGTTGGAAACGTTGCCTAATGCGATGTTTCGGGTCGAGTTGGAAAACGGCCACCGGGTGCTTGCCCATATATCCGGGAAAATGAGGATGCATTTCATTAAAATCCTCCCCGGTGACACGGTAACCATGGAATTATCTCCTTATGATCTTACCAGGGGGAGAATTACCTATCGGGCTAAATAGTGCCTGTAGGTGTTGAACAATAGAGGGGGACAGCTAATGAAAGTCCGGGCATCAGTTAAGAAGATGTGTGACAAGTGTAAGATAGTTAAACGGCATGGCGTCGTTAGGGTGCTTTGTGTAAACCCGAAGCATAAACAGCGCCAGGGATAAACCCGATACGAGGAGGAGTGGGAATTGGCTAGAATTGCAGGGGTAGTATTACCGAACAAGCGGATTGTAATCGCACTTACCTATATTTATGGGATCGGCAAAAGCAAGGCCCAGATGATCCTTGAAAAAGCGCAGATAAATCCAGATATCCGTGCGGACCAGCTCCAGGACGATGAATTGGGCCAGATCCGTGAACTGATTGATAAAGATAACTATATTGAAGGTGATTTGCGCCGTGAAATTAGTGGGAATATCAAAAGGCTGATGGATATTGGTTGTTACCGGGGTCTGAGGCATCGCCGTTCACTGCCCGTTAGAGGGCAAAGAACCAAAACCAATGCCAGAACCAGAAAAGGGCCGGGTCGAAATCCGGTGGCTCGCAACCGCAAATAACAGTCTCATTACCTTGGGATAAAAACATGAAAGGCTATCTGCGGGAAGGTGACAATCCTGGATAGTGAGTTATAGCAGTTGATTGATAGAAAAATAGTGAATTAGCTGATAGCTGACTGTTGTGTTGTCGGTTATCAGGTTTGCGGAGGGAAAATGGCCAAACCCAGAGGAAAAACTACAAAAGCAAAAGTGAAAAAGAATGTTCCGGTGGGAGTTGCCTGTATTCAGGCTACTTTCAATAATACTCAGGTTACTTTTACCGATCTTAACGGTAATGTAATTGCCTGGGCCAGCGCCGGGGTTGTCGGTTTTAAAGGGTCACGGAAAAGTACCCCCTTTGCTGCCCGGCAAACAGCTGAAGAAGCAGCACAGCGGGCTATGGAGCATGGGATGCGTACCGTTGAGGTGCTGGTTAAAGGGCCGGGTGCCGGCCGTGAATCAGCAATTCGGGCGATTCAGGCTGCTGGGATGACCATAAAAGTTATTAAGGATATAACCCCTATTCCACATAACGGGTGCCGGCCACCCAAACGGAGAAGGGTCTAAAGGAGGCTGTTTTGGCAAGGTATAAGGATTCTGTTTGTCGACTTTGTCGTCGAGAAGGGGTGAAGCTTTTTTTAAAGGGTGATCGATGCTATACAGATAAGTGTGCTGTGGACCGGCGGGCTTATGCTCCTGGACAGCATGGTCAGCGGCGTGCCAAGTTTTCTGAATATGGTGTTCAGCTGCGGGAAAAACAGAAGGTTCGCCGGATTTATGGATTGCTGGAAAAACAGTTCCGCAGTTACTTCCAGCGGGCTGACCGGCAGAAGGGAGTCACTGGCGAAAATCTTTTGATTCTTGTTGAGCGGCGTCTTGATAACATTGCTTATCGGTTGGGATTTACCAATACTAGAAATGAAGCCAGGCAGCTAGTTCGTCATGGTCATTTCATGGTTAATGGGGTTAAAGTAAATATCCCCTCTTTCCAGGTTAAATCCGGTGACGTTATTGAATTGCGCGAAAAAAGTCGGAAAGTTGGTCGGATTGTTGAAGCACTTGATGCGGCCGGACGGCGGGGATTACCGGCATTTCTCGATTTGGATAAGAATAACTTTAAGGGGACGGTTACATCCCTGCCCAAACGTGAGGATATTGCCCAGACAATCAATGAGCAGCTGATTGTAGAATTTTATTCTCGTTAAGGAATACTATGGATATATCAATGAAATATAAAAATTGGCGAGATCTGATTACTCCCAAAAGCTTGCAGGTTGATCAGGAAACCCTGACTTCCGAATATGGCAAGTTTACGATTGAACCCCTGGAGATCGGTTATGGGGTCACCTTGGGAAATGCTTTGCGGCGAGTGTTGCTTTCTTCTTTACAGGGTGCTGCCATTACTTCCTTGCATGTTGATGGCATTCAGCACGAATTTTCCACGATTCCCGGTGTGGTTGAGGACGTTACCCGGATTGTTCTTAATATGAAGGGTGTACGTTTGAAAATGTTTGTTGACAAGCCAAAAACCTTGTCTCTTGATATTCAGGGAGCGGATAAGCAGGAAGTGACCGCCGGTGATATTATCACTGACCATAATGTGAAGATCCTTAATCCCGATCATCATATTGCCACTCTTAATGAAGATGCTGTCTTGAAAATGACAATGACTACAGAAACCGGGAAAGGATATGTTCCTGCTGGTCAAGCTGAGGAAAAGCGGAAATTTCCCCTGGGGACAATTGTTATAGATGGAGTCTTCTCACCAATTAAGAAAATGACCTATGTGGTATCCAATGCCCGGGTCGGTCAGCAGACAGACTATGACAAGTTGACTATTCAAATCTGGACGGATGGCAGCGTTACACCTGATGATGCGTTAGCCTATGGCGCTAAAATCCTGAAGGAACAGTTGTCTGTTTTTATAAACTTTGATGAAAGTTGTGAACCTCCAGTTGAAGAAGAGATAGAGAATGAAGCGCCAAAACCAGTCATTAACGAGAACCTTTATCGTAGTGTTGATGAACTGGAATTATCGGTACGTTCAGCTAACTGCCTGAAAAATGCCAATATCAGATTGATCGGGGAGCTGGTGCAGAAAACCGAGGCAGAAATGTTAACGACCAAGAACTTTGGCCGCAAATCCCTGAATGAAATCAAGGATATTCTCAGTCAGATGGGTTTGTCACTGGGGGTTAAGGTTACGGATTTTGATCCTGAAAATGCCGAGATGATTAAGAAAGTCATGATCGACGATTACGAAGAATAAGAATTTGTAACTGTTCTGCCGCTGTTACTGACTCTAACCAGGCGGCTTTGCTAGTGGATAAGGGGAGAAAAAGGGGATGCGACATCAAGTTGTAGGCAGGAGACTGGGATATGGACCCAGCCATCAGAAAGCGATGATGCGGTCGTTGGCTGGATCATTAATTAAATATGAAACCATTGAAACGACTTTGGCCCGGGCCAAGGAGTTGCGAAGACTTTCCGATCGGCTCGTGACTTTGGGTAAGAAGAATAGCTTGCATGCCCGCCGTCAGGCATTTAAACTGTTGAATGACCATGTACTGGTCAAAAAGTTGTTCGATGAAATTGCCCCCCGATTCCAGGATCGTCCCGGTGGCTATACAAGGGTGATCAAATCGCGGTTTCGTGCTGGTGATAATGCGCCCATGTCGGTGGTGACTTTCACTACCCGTGAGATGGTTAAAAAAGAAAAACCGGTGACCGAAAAAACTTCATCTATCTCAGAGGAAGTGAAGCAGGGAGTTGAGGCCGAACTTGGGGCAGAAGAGAAAGCAGGCGAGGCAGTTGAAGTAAATGCTGTAGAGACTGAAACGGAGGCCACGGAATCTTCCGAGGCTGAAAAGTCTGAACCGGAAGCTGTGGTTGATGATGAAGTTGTCGAGGTCAAGGAAGGTGAAACTAAAGAATAAGAAACTGTGAACCGATATGGATTATTTGAAAAGCATGGCCATAATGGCCATGCTTTTTTGTTTCTGCTTGCTCCTTTTAAAGTTTGAAGGAGAGCTTTGAGATCAGCTGTCCAAGGGCGGGAATTGCCGTCGCTATGTGACGGTCGGCGGCAAATTGCTTTAGATCGGTTAAGGCCCGGGGTATGTAAGCGCGGAAATGCAGTCGTTTTTTCTGGCCTGATAAAAAGCCGAAAGCACCTAAAACCTGCATGCAGCGGATTAAGGAAAAAAGGGCAAAGAAATGGTTGAATCGCTGGCGTGGGGGCAGGAATAATGGCCCGGCGGCATGTTCGTAATAGTAATCAAGCAGTTCATTTCTGAGGCGAAATGGCATACCGACATAGGGATCATTGATCAATGAAGCCAGATCATAATAGGGTGGTCCCAGCCTGGCTCCCTGGAAATCAAGTAACCAGACCCGTCCATCCTTGATCATCAGGTTCTTAGACTGGTAATCACGATAGAGAAAATAGCGGCAAGGAGCCTCTAACGCCTGGTCAGCAAGTTGGTTGAATTCCAGTGCAAGGCACTTTTGCTCAGCATCTGACAGGCTGATATTCCCAAAAGGGATGGCAAAAGATTTTAAAAAATATTCCAGTTCCTGGGAAATGATCAGTTTCCGATCATAATGCCCCCCGGCATAGCACCATGAAGGATTGAATGCTATGCCGGCTTTCTGCTGCATTTCGATCAGCAGGCTCAGAGCCTGACGATAATAAAGGTGAATGTCAGCGTTCCAGTTTCCATTGCTGCTCAAGTTATAAAGGGTTGTAGTGCCAAGATCCTGCAAAATATAATAACAGCTGTTCAGACTGCTTGACAAAACATGAGGAACAGGAAATCCAAGTTTGGCTAGATGCTGGGCCAAATACATGAATGAGTGATTCTCGGTTATCCTGACGCCGTTTATCTGCCTGAATTTCTTCCAACCCTGTAAAGCGTCAACGGCAATCAATTGTCCCTCATGAAGGCAGGTTTGAATCCGGTAATATATGCGGTCAGAACCGTCGCCGTCCAGGCAGCAGGACGAGAAAGACACTGAATGTTGAGCCTGTGAATTGAGGTAGGCTTCAATCAGGATTCTTAGGGGGGGTGGAATCTCAGTCTGAGAGGTAGATGCGCTCATAAACCGCTTCTATGGCAGGCAACAGGTCACTGTTATCCATTTCAAGATATATAAATGCGCTCAGGGCGAGAGCCCCGGCTCCGACACCTTCCTTGACAAACCCCTGTTCGTAGAGTTGTAGGTTTTTGTGCCTGGAGGTTATGAAATTCAACCGTGCGGCATACATAGGGATTTTAGCCGGCAATTGCTTGGCAAGGCCTCTGATATCAGCATAATTATCTTCTGAAACCCAAGAGGTGGTAGCAATTCCTAAGTTTTCTAAACGGACATTCTTGATGGCAGCAATGCAGCGTTCACGGTGCATTGCTGGCAGTCGGTCAAAGTTTTGCTGTTCGAGGAGCCGGCCGATGAGTACAGCAACCGCCAGCATTTGGGTGCCACCTCCAAGGATTACCGGAGTATAGCGACTGGCTGCCAGTGCCATGCCGGCCTGAACAATCTGCATGGGGTCTCCCATCATGGAGACCGCAGCCAGAGGATCAGAAACCAGGGAACCACGAACCAGGCCTTTTTCCGCCATCGCCCTGGTGATGATCTTCTCTTTCAATGACGGGTTGTTTCCCGGCATACTACCACTGATCTTGCCAAAAGCGCCTATGCCCAAGACTTCCATCAAGGCCAGAGCTGTTGTGGTCCCTCCCGGAACACTTTCTCCCATGACCAGTGTCCTCCCAAGCTGGCCGAGATTGTCACCGATCATAATCCCCTGGGCCAGCAACTCCTGGACATTTTCGACCGGCAGTGGGGTGGTGATTGATTTTCCGGGTGTTTGTCCGGCTACCAGTAAGGGAACCTGTGGCTTGATGTAATTTCCGGCATCGACAATAATCATCGGGCAATTCAATGTTTCTCTGGCTGCCATGGTGATGATGACCGGCGAAGGTGGTCCTTGGGGATTCTCCGGAATTTTATCCAGACAACGGGCCTTACCATAGTAAAGTGCTTCTACATCTGCCGCCGCAGTATAACATATTACCTCCGGGTTGGCACCGGCTGCAGAAATGCCGGGAATGGCAGCTGTTTCAGTAGTAGCGATGCTGCAGATAAAAAGTGGCGGTTGCCTGACGCAGAGTCGGAGAAAATTGCCAGCGGCCTTTTCATCTTCGGTAATGGTGATAATATCAGGAGATGACATAAACGTCCTTTAGTACCTTACTTCTGAAAGTCTGTCACTCTTTTCAGTACCCCCTTGAGGGGTGTAAAAAACAAGAAATTGTCGGGAATACAT
>DQWO01000309.1 GCA_011042595.1 Pseudomonadota bacterium | reverse complement strand
TAATCAAGTGGGTATATATTCTATGCGTAAACTCTGCCAGTCTTTTATCCTTGTATGTTTTCTTTTTTTTGCGGTTTCTGCCGGGGCAGCATCACTGACGGATGCACTGGTTTCTCTTTTTGACCAGGTGGAACAGAACCTGTACGGCAAGGGACAAATTGTATCCATCATCAAGGAGAAAAATGAAGCCATTGTTGAGTTTGCCGGCGGCACCGTTCCCGGGGAAGGGGCTGAATTTCTGGTTTATGATGCCAGTACCCAGGATCAAAAAAATCCTGAGAAGGCCTTTAGCCGAATATTTAAAGGTGTTGTCTCTGTTGTTGAGTCAGCGGGCAGCGTTTCCCGGGCTTTGATTGTCCGGCAGGAAAAAACATTGGTGGTTGGAGACCAGGTAATAATCCCTGTGCCGATCATGGCTTATGTTGCACCGGTAAAGAATTTGACCGGCTTCCCCCCTCTTTCCAGTGAGGCAACGGAAGTTATGGCATTGCAGCTGGGTCGGTTTACGACCATGAAAATTTCAGGAATTCCCCGGATCAACCAGATTCTGATTGATCAGCTGCAGAATGAACTGCGTCGAGAAGGACGATATGGCTTGATTATTCAACCTTACCTGATAGTGGTTAATGGCCAGAGCAAAGCCCAGCTCAAATTGATTTCACTGTTCAGTGGCCAGTCACTGGGGGTTTTATCCGAAGATTTTTTTGCTTTTCCAGGCCAGGGTGCTGTGCCACCGGCAGTTCAGAATATTCCTCCTGTTTCTCCTTATCCTGGTCAGTATCCACCGCCAAATCTTCCCACCAGGATGCCCCCTGTCCGCTAATCCGAAATGAAAGGAATATTCTTATCATGGCAGTAGCTAAAAAATCGCTGGAATTACGTAAAAAATACCGCGGACTGATTGGGGTTCACAGTAAAGTGCCAATCAAGGATAACTCTGTATTGAGTCTGGTATATACTCCCGGGGTTGGTTCCTGCTGCCTGGCAATAGCTGAAAATCCAGCGGATTCATTTCGTTATACCATGCGGGCCAATACCGTTGGGCTTGTTTCCAACGGTACCGCCGTCTTTGGGATGGGTAATGTTGGGGCAAAAGCGTCAATTCCCATGCTGGAAGGGGTTTCCGTATTTTTCAAGACTTTTGCCGGGATTGATGCCATTCCTCTGGCAGTAAATTCTGCTGATCCAGATGATTTTGTTGAAATTGTCCGGGTTATGGCCCCGACCATGGGCGGTATATGCCTTGAGGATATTGCTTCACCGGATTGTTTCGCCATTGTGGAGCGATTGCAAAGGGCCGTTAGGCTGCCGGTCTTCCATAATGATCAACATGGATCAGCCATAGTTATCCTGGCTGCCCTGGCCAATAGCTTGAAACTGGCAGGAAAAAAACTGGAAAACTGCAAAATAGTTATTAATGGTGCCGGAGCTGCCGGTGTGGCCCTGGCTCGTCGGCTGGTCAGATTGGGCATTGGTGAACTGATAGTTTGTGACCAAGCGGGAGCGATCTACCGCCATCGGACTGCCAATATGAACTGGGTAAAATCGGAACTCTCCTTTGTAACCAATGAATCCCATGCCAAAGGGACACTGGAAGAGGTTTTACCGGGAGCAGATGTTTTCATCGGCTTGTCAGTGGGTAATGTTTTGTCACCGGAATGGATTAAAAAGATGGCGGTCAAACCCATCATCTTTGCCCTGGCGTTGCCGGAACCTGAGATTGACTACCTGGCGGCCAGGAAAACCGGTGCTTTTATTGTGGCGACCGGCAAGGTCAATCATCCAAATTATCTGACTTCGTCTCTGGCCTTTCCCGGATTTTTCCGTGGAGCATTGGATGCTGCTGCCTGGAGGATTACCCGGTCCATGGAGATGGCGGCAGTAACAGCTATTCAAGAGCATGTTCCTGACAACTTGTTAAGTGAGGTTAACATTATTCCCCGGCTCATTGATTTCAGCCTGGCGCCGGAAATTGCCCGGCAGGTAGCCATGACTGCCGTGTCTGAAAAGGTAAACCGCAAAGAAGTTGATCCGGATAAAGTACGGGATAAACTGTTGCGATATGTATACGAAGGGGAATTGGCTATTCTGCCGGCCTCAACCAGACGGAAAAAACGTGCCGAAGTGGTGCCTTCCATAGACGAACAATCTCTGGAACTGCATAAACGTTACATGGGAGTTGTAGGTATTGAGGCTAAGATTCCGGTCAAGGATATCCATTTGGCTTCCATCCTTTATTCAGCCGCCGGGGTTTCCGATTCCTCTAAACTGATTATGAATGATCAGGATAAACTGTATGATTTAACCGTTAAAAGCAATTTGGTGGCGGTAGTATCCGATGGCTCCGCGGTTCTTGGCCTGGGTAATATTGGTCCCCGGGCGGCATTGCCGGTGATGGAAGGCAAATCCATTTTATTTAAAACCTTTGGTGGTGTAGAGGCCTTACCTATTTGCCTTGACACTCAGGATGTAAATGAAATTGTGCGGGTGGTAGAAGCCATTTCACCAGTTTTTGGCGGCATCAACCTCGAAGATATTTCGGCTCCCCGTTGCTTTGAAATAGAGAAAATCCTGCGGCAGAAACTCGATATTCCGGTGTTTCATGATGATCAGCATGGCACGGCGGTTATCGCCCTGGCCGGAATGATAAACGCTTTGAAGCTGGCGGGGAAAGATGCTGACAAAATTAAAGTTGTGGTTAATGGGGCGGGTGCCGGGGCCACGGCGGTCACCAAGCTTTTATTAAGTGCCGGGATTAAAAATATCATCATGTGTGATACTGTCGGGTCTATTTATGATGGTCGTCAGGAGCGGATGAATCCTTATAAACAGGAGATGGCCCTGCTGACCAACCCGGATAAATTGCGGGGGAAATTGGCCAAAGTGATCAAAAATGCCGACGCTTTTGTCGGCCTTTCCAAACCTGAAACCCTGACGGTTGCCATGATCAAAACCATGGCTGCCAATCCCATTGTTTTTGCTCTCGCAAACCCGATACCGGAAATTATGCCGGATGAAGCCTTGGCGGCTGGAGCTAAAGTGGTGGCTACTGGTCGCTCGGATTTTCCCAATCAGGTGAATAACTCCCTGGCATTTCCAGGTATTTTTCGTGGGGCTTTGGATGTCCGGGCCCGCCAGATTGATGACCGGATGAAAATAGCCGCGGCACATGCCATTGCCGCCATGGTTACCGAGGAAGATATGGCAAAGGGAACGATTATTCCTTCGGCAATGAACCTGGCGGTCCCGCCGCAGGTGGCGGCCGCGGTTGCCAAGGCGGCTATGGAAGGTAAAATGGCCCGCCGGCAGCTAGATCCCGAGGATATTCGTAATAATACCCATGACTATCTTTATGAAGGGATATTGCGGATTTTGTAACCTTGTAGCGAACCCATCAGACTGCAAATCGGAAGGATCTGTTTCAATGATTATTGATGCTCATGTCCATATGTTTCCCCCGGAAATTGTTCATCAGCGGGAGAAGTTTTTTCCCAATGAGCCGGAATTTAGGCTTCTTTACGAACCACCAAAATCTAAACTGGTGCTGGCGGAAGAATTACTGGCTCGGATGGACGATGAGGGAATTGACCGCTGCGTAGTTTTTAGTTTTCCCTGGCGGGATATGGGTATTTCCCGCCTGTGCAATGATTATATTATTGAACAGGTAAGAAAATATCCTGATCGGCTTATCGGCCTGGCCTGCTTTGGTTTTGCTGATCCACGTGAAGCCGCTTCAGAGGCCGAACGATGTCTGGCAGCGGGTTTGTCCGGAGTGGGGGAACTGGCTTTCTATATCGAGGGTTTTACCGAATCCATCATATCAGCTTTTGCCCCGGTTATTGAGGTGTTGCGGGCCGCCGGCAATCTTCCTTTAATGCTTCATACCAATGAACCGGTCGGGCATCAGTATCCGGGAAAATGTGATGTGATGCTGCGCAATCTTGATAAATTTCTCCGACTCTATGGTGATGTGCCAACTATTTTTGCCCATTGGGGGGGTGGATTCCCCTTTTATCATCTGCTGAAACGGGAGATGGAAGAAGTAGTTGCTAACCTTTACTATGATACCGCCGCCTCTCCCTATCTTTACAAACCGCAGGTTTATAAAATGGTTGGAGAGATGATCGGTTTTGACCATATTCTCCTGGGTACCGATTATCCCCTGCTGAAAGCTTCCCGCTATTTTCGTGAGATGGATCAGGCCGGAATCACCCCGGAACAAAAAGCCCTGATTTGTGGCGAAAATACCGCCCGTCTTTTCGGGCTTGTCTGAACCTGTATAGCAAAACAGCAAAAGTAATCCTAGCCTGTCGCTGGAAGCGGTAGCTTTTGCTTTCGTTGGGGTCCTGCTGGTCAGAGGAAAAATGGTGAACTCTCGGTATTGCCGGATTTTTCCTTGACAGCTTTATGAATATATGTTTTCTATGCCTTAATGAGTATTGTAAAATGCTGTTTTGTAAGAATTTTACCTACAGATTGAAGGAGGTAGTCAATGACCATGAACAGGCGTAAGTTCGTCAAGAAAGTTGGTGTTGGTGCGGTAGCCGTAGGTGCGGCTGGTTTAGCTCTTAAACCAAAACGGGCCCGGGCGGCCAAGGCAAAAACTTATAACTGGAAAATGGTTACCACCTGGCCGCCTCACTTCCCGGTATTGGGAGAATCAGCTGATTTTATTGCCAAGTGGGTTGAAGAAATGAGTGACGGGCAGTTGAAGATCTCGGTGTATGGTGGTGGCGAGCTGGTACCGCCCCTGGGAGTTTTCGATGCGGTCAGTTCCGGTACGGTTGAAATGGGCCATGGTGCTTCTTATTACTGGGCCGGCAAACACGCGGCTACCCAGTTTTTTGCCGCCGTCCCTTTTGGCCTCAATGCCCAGGGGATGAACGCCTGGGTTATGGCTGGTGGCGGACAGGAACTCTGGGATGAACTCTATGCTAGATTCAATCTGAAAGGTTTTTCCGCTGGTAATACCGGCGTGCAGATGGGTGGCTGGTTCAATAAGAAGATTAATTCCATTGACGATCTTAAGGGCTTGAAAATGAGGATCCCGGGTCTCGGTGGCAAAGTGCTGGCCAAGGCCGGTGGAAATGCCATTCTGGTGGCCGGAGGGGAAATCTATACCAACCTTGACCGTGGGGTTATTGATGCCACCGAGTGGGTAGGTCCCTATCATGATTACAAAATGGGTTTTTATAAAGCAGCCAAATATTATTATTCTCCCGGCTGGCATGAACCGGGAACCACCCTTGAATGCATGGTGAACAAACAGAAGTATGATGCTCTGCCCAAAAACCTACAGGCAATTATAGAAACCGCCTGTGCCAGGTCTACTATTTGGGCTCTCTCCACTTTTGAGGCCTTGAATGAGCAATATCTGCAAAAACTGGTTAATGAACATCATGTCCAGGTGCTGACTTTCCCGGATGATGTTCTGGCCAAGCTCAAAGTCCTTACCAATGAAGTCCTCACCGAAATGGCAGCCAAGGATCCTTTTACCAAAAAGGTCTATGATGCCTATATGGCTTTCAAGAAAAACCATGATGCCTGGAATGTGATTTCTGAAGAGCGTTATGCCAAGTTGAAACATCTCTAGTTTCTTGCTTTCAGACCGAAAGCCGTTAAAAAGCCGCTCCCTGATTACGGGGGCGGCTTTTTTGTTTAAAAAATCACTGCTGTCCGATAAGTTATTGCTTTCCTCATCCTCCCAGCAGGACTTTAGGTAGCCAGGTTACCGATTCCGGCACAAAGCAGAGGACCGCCATGGCGGCAAGCTGAATAATCACGAAAGGAATGATTCCTTTATAGATGTCAATGGTTTCCACCCCCGGAGGGGCAACCCCTTTGAGGTAGAAAAGTGAAAAACCAAAGGGTGGAGTCAAAAATGAGGTCTGCAGATTGACGGCAATCAGGACGGCCAGCCAGAGTGGATTGACTCCCAGCGAGGTCATGATCGGGGTCAGGACCGGGACGAAGATAAAGGTAATCTCGATAAAATCGAGGAAGAAGCCGGCGATAAAAATAATTCCCATGACGACGCTTATAATCCCCCATTTGCCGAATGGCAGCCCCAAAATCAGTTCACGTATCTGGGCGTCACCACCCAGACCTCGGAAAACAAGTCCCAGGGTTGTCGCGCCAACCAGGATAACGAAAACCATACAGGTCAGTTTTGTTGTACTGGTCATCACCTCCATGATCGTTTCCCGGTTAAGTTTCCCCTTTGCCAGAGTCAGGAGGCTGGCGCCGACGGCGCCCAGGGCTGCGGCTTCGGTAGGCGAGGCAACGCCGGCAAAGATAGTGCCCAAAAC
>DQWO01000206.1 GCA_011042595.1 Pseudomonadota bacterium | reverse complement strand
TGTGCCGCTACGGCGGTGACCATGTCGGTTACCAATATGGTTGCTGAAGTCATCTGTACCTTTGGGACTGAAGCCCAGCGGCGTAAATATGTGCCATCCCTTTGTAATGGCGAATATCCTGCGGGTTCTTTTGGACTTACAGAATCCATGGCTGGTTCCGATCTTGGAGGGATGAAAACCACGGCGACAAAAGAAGGGGATTTCTATCGCTTGAATGGTAGCAAGATATTTATTACCAGTGCTGAATATGCCGGGGTGATTATTGTCTGGGCGGTTACCAATAGAAAAATTCAACGCACCCGCAGGATCAGCGCTTTCCTGGTGGAAAAAGATACTCCGGGATTGTCGATTGGCAAGGCGGAAGAAAAAATGGGTCAGCGAGGTTCAGCTACCAATGAAGTGATTTTGGAGGATTGCCTGGTTCCGGCTGAAAATCTACTGGGTAGTGAAGGTGATGGCTTCAAAATTGCCTTGATGGCTCTTGATGGTGGTCGTATCGGTATTGGTTCCATGGCTATTGGCATTGGCTTGGAAGCCATAGACTACGCCCGGGATTATGCCCGTGAAAGGATGCAGTTTAATCAGCCCATTGCCTCCTTCCAGGCGATTCAATGGCAACTGGCTGACAGCTATACGGAATTGCAGAGTGCCCAGCTGATGGTTTTGCTGGCCGCCTCGTTGAAACAGCAGAAAAAACCTTTTACCAAGGAAGCGTCCATGGCTAAGTTGCTTGCCAGTGAAGGGGCTAACCGGGCTTGTTACCGTGCGGTCCAGATTCTGGGTGGTAACGGTTATATAGCTGAATATCCCGTTGAGCGACTCTATCGTGATGCCCGGGTAACTACCATCTATGAGGGAACTTCTGAGATACAACGGTTGGTTATTGCCCGCCACATTCTTGGGGCGTTTTAACACCTAAACTGAGCCATCAGCTGTTAGCTATTAGCATTTAGCTAGGCAAGGTCAATTCATTAGCTAGATCATTCAAAACACCAAACAGGTTAAAGCTGCAAATAACGAAACATCTTGAATTAATTAAGCTAATAGCTAACCGCTAATAGCTAATCGCTTGATTTAGGTAACAATTAGCTGAATTGACTGGAGATGAAAGTCTGTCCAAAGGGTAAAGAAACTTTCAGGAGGAAAGACTGATGAGTGGTGAAAGAACGGTTGATCGAACTGATGAAAGACGGCAAGCCTGGGAAGATCTCTATGCTAAAGCGGTTAAGAAATACCCTGAGCGGCTGCCGCAGTTTACCACTTTATCCAATGAACCCATAAAAAAGTTATATACTCCTGAAGATCTTGCCGGTTTCAGTTATCAGGATGAACTAGGCTTTCCCGGAGAATATCCTTATACCCGGGGTGTCCAGCCGACCATGTATCGTGGCCGTTTATGGACCATGCGCCAGTTTGCCGGTCTTGGTGGAGCCGAGGAAACCAACGCTCGTTTTCACTACCTGATGGAACATGGTGAAACCGGTTTGAGTACCGCCTTTGATATGCCAACCCTGATGGGATATGACTCGGACAGTCCCATGGCCAGGGGTGAAGTTGGTAAATGTGGGGTGGCCATTGATACCCTGGCTGATATGGAGATTCTCTTTGACCGGATTCCCATGGACCAGGTGACCACTTCCATGACCATTAATCCACCAGCTGCTATTTTGCTGGCTATGTATGTGGCAGTGGCGGAAAAACAGGGGGTAGGCAGAGATAAGATCGGTGGCACCATTCAAAATGATATGTTGAAGGAATTTATTGCCCAGAAAACCTTCATGCTGCCGCCGGAACCATCCATGCGGATTATTGTTGATACGGTTGAGTATTGTACCAAAGAGGTTCCGCGCTGGAATACCATCAGTATCAGTGGTTATCATATCCGGGAAGCCGGATCTACCGCCGCTCAGGAACTGGCTTTTACTTTGGCGGATGGCATCGGCTATGTCCAGGCCTGTATAGATCGGGGTCTGGATGTCGATGACTTTGCCCCCCGGCTTTCTTTCTTTTTCAACGCTCATCTCGATTTTTTTGAGGAAATTGCCAAATATCGCGCGGCTCGCCGTATATGGGCCCGGGTGATGAAGAACCGTTTCAAGGCAAAGGATCCACGTTCCATGATGCTTCGTTTTCATACCCAGACCGCTGGCTGTTCTTTGACCGCCCAGCAACCTTACAACAACGTTGTGCGTACTGCTTGTGAAGGGTTGTCAGCTGTTCTTGGTGGAACCCAGTCGCTACATACCAACTCCCTGGATGAAGTGCTTTCCTTGCCAACAGAACATGCAGTTACCATTGCCTTGCGAACCCAGCAGATTATCGGCGAAGAGATTGGCGTAACCAATACCATTGATCCCCTGGCCGGATCCTATTTTGTTGAATCACTGACAAACAGAATGGAAGAGTTAGCATTGGAATATATCAATAAAATTGATGATATGGGAGGTATAGTTAAAGCGATAGAGTTGGGTTATCCCCAGAAGGAAATAGCTGATGCCGCCTATACCTATCAGAAGCAGATTGATGATGGCGAGAAAACTGTTGTCGGGGTTAATAAATACCAGATGGACGACAGCCTGCCGATTGAACTGCTGAGAATTGATGAAGTAGTGGAAAAACGTCAACTGCAGCGTTTACAGAAGTTTAAGGAAGACCGGGACAGTGCCAAGGTGCAAAATTGCCTCCAGGAGATCGAAGCTGCATCAAAAAATGGGGAAAATCTCATGCCTCATCTGCTTGAGGCGGTGAAATCATATGTGAGCCTGCAGGAAATATGTGATACCTGGCGGCGGGTTTTTGGCCGCTACACCGATCCGGGAATGTTTTAGTACCTTGCTTCTGAAAGACTGCCACTCTTTTCAGTACCCCCTTGAGGGGTGTAAAAAACAAAAAATTGTCGGGAATACATTCAGGATGTTCGGGCTTGGCTCATAGCGGTATTGGCCGCCGAACGAATCACACGATGTGATTCGTGGCGGCCGCCTCGGAAGCCGGCCATGGACGGCCGGCGAGAATGAGCGAGAGCCATGCCGGAATATCCTGATACCTTAATTTTGGTTGCGGGCAGAGCCCGCTTTAGGAGTTTTTCATGGGTGAAAATAAGGTGAAAGTTTTGATTGGAAAACCTGGACTTGATGGTCACGACCGGGGAGCAAAGGTGGTCGCCAGGGCTTTGCGGGATGCAGGTTTTGAGGTTGTTTATACCGGTTTACATCAGACTCCGGAACAGATTGTGGCCACGGCGATTCAGGAGGATGTTGATGTGATCGGGGTGAGCAGTCTGGCGGGTGCCCACATGTATCTTTTCCCCCGGATTCTTGAATTGCTTAAAGAACAGGGGGCGGAAGATATTCCCGTTTTCGGTGGCGGCATCATCCCTGATGATGAAATTGATTCGCTGAAAAAAGCCGGAATAAAAGCAATCTTTACCCCAGGTTCGCCGGTGCGGGCAACGGTTGATTGGATTAGGGAAAATCTTGGCAAATAGTTAGAAGTTTTTTTGAATATGTTGGCAGTAAACGGGTATTCTCTTTGAGAATGCCCGTTTTTTTAATTCATTATTTATGCTTTTTTGCCGATAGAGTAATGTAATGCTTTTGTCTGATTTGTGACGAATCATCAAGAAAGAGCTGGGATATACATGATAATCGATAAGGTGTTAGCTGAGATTCTTCTGAGTAATAAGCTGCTTGCTGAAAAAGATTTGCGCAACGCATTGGAGCGGCAGAAAAATATTGAAGAAGAAACTTTGGAAGAAAGTCTCATCTTTCTGGGGGTGGCCAACTATGCCCTGTTGGGTAAAGCTTATGAACTGCATTATCAAATACCTTATTATCCGGTTTTTCATCAGGGGGCTGACAAGGATATGCTGGTCAGCTTTTCACCAAAGGCTGCGGTGCGATTTTCAGCTTTGCCGGTGAAAAAGGATAATCGGAATATCTGTATGGCTACCTGCCAACCGGAAGATGTTGCCATGCAGAGTGAAATGAATCGAATATGGAAATCATCTGAGATTCAATGGCGGGTGGCATCACAGGTTGAGATGCGTGACGCGGTGCAGAAATACTGCTTTCATCAAGAGATAAACCGTGAAAAACGGGGGATAGAGCTGCCTTTTGATTTTAAAATTATTGATTTCCAGATGGCGTCTGAGTCCAATATTCATAATGAAGACCATGAGTCAAATATCATAGAATCATCTTCTCCCGGGAAACGGATTATTCTGGTTGAACCGGACCATAAGATCAGGAATGCTTTGAAAACCCTCTTGCTTCAGGAAGGATATAGAGTGACTCCAGTGGTTGACGAGAATGAAGCAATCAAGGAACTGGAGATAGAAGATGCCATGTATCTTTTGAAACGGCGGACTTTTCAATCCCATAATCAACGGCTTGAATCTTTCAGTTTGAAAAATGGTAAACTGCTGGAAGTTCGCCACTATGGAGCCTTGGGGGGTATTCTGCTGGGGGCTGAATTGTCATCAGAACAGATTTTTCGCACCTATTTGTCGACGGTGAAGCTATTGTTGGGTCGAATGACCAGTAACAACCAGGAAATTATCGAAAGCTGCGACCAGCTATCGCATTATGCTAAGTTATTGGCAACTTCGATCGGAATGAACCGGAAATCCCAGGAAGCTTTACAGTTGGCCATTTATTTGAAAGAAATTGGCCGTTACCTGTCTGGATTAAATGAGCAGGATAGTGATATATTTTCTATTATGCCTATTCTTCCTTATGAACAATCATCATTTATGTTGGCAGAAATTGAGGATAACTTTTCTCTGGCGGAAATTATCGCCGGTATTAATCGGCCTTTGTCGCCTGAATTACCCCTGGCGTCCAAAGTTATTACAATGCTGCTTGCTTATTTTGAAGTGCTGCATGACCAGGAATCTGAACGGCTTGAACCTGATCAGTTGCGAATTCTTCTTGGTCAGAAAACCCCCGGATTGCTGGAAGAAGAATTGGTGAACCAACTGGTGCAGATAGTAGTTCATGAACAGCGATTGGCCGGTTTGGGTGGCAGCAATGGGGTTATACTGATTATCGACCCGGTTTTTGAACGTGATCATAGTGATTTGTACCAGGAACTTACCAGGGAAAACTATGAAATTATTTTTTCCCCTAATGTGGAACAGGCACTACCCTGTTTACAGCAACAGGAAGTTGTTTTGATTGTCAGTGAAATGGCTGGTGATGGATATGACGGTATGGAGTTCTGCCGTTCGCTACATCATAAAAGTCAGGAACCCTCGGCTGGGAAGCAGATTCCGTTTGTTTTTTTCACGGCTGTCACTGATGAGAAAGCGATTTCAGCGGCATTACTTGCCGGAGCTGATGATATTATTGCCAGGGACAGCAGTATCCAGGTGGCTTTTTTAAAATTCAGCCGTTTGATTAAACAGTATCAATCTTCCGTGGTTAGCGACATGAATGCTGCCGGAGTTTCCGGGTCTCTGGATGAGATGGGTTTTATGGAAACGGTACAGATTCTGGCTAACCGATCCAAGGATGCATTAATCAGGCTTAAGAATGGGGATGAATGTACGGCCAGTGTTTATCTTCATAATGGTGAAATTATCCATGCGGCAACTGAAACTTTGAGTGGAGAGGCTGCTATTTATGAAGTTTTAACCTGGAGAGCTGGTTTTTTCCAGGTGGCAACCCCGGATAAACTGCCGGAACGTAATGTCTTTGGCAGTACTGAAGCAATTATGTTGGAAGGTTGTCGGTTGATGGATGAAGAATCCCGGGAATCTTTCGGGTAGGCCGGAATAATTTTCAGTTTCATTTTTACTGGCAATGGTTGTCGTAGACCAAATTTCCCCGTCAGGCCATTGTAGCCGGCGAGAGTTTCCGCATTTGCGGCCGAATCCAATAGACGTTCCGCTATCATCACCAGGGTGTCTCCTTTGTGTACCTGATAGATTCCTATTCTGGGAAGTTTAATTTCTTCTGCCGCCTTTCTGGTCAGCAGGCTGAGGTTGTCAGAGATGTATCCTGGTTTTTGTGTCTGCCCTGTCAGAGCCAGGAACAGGTAACCGAATTTCTGCCGTGAAATTGCCGTAATTTTTAACCGCTGCCATCTGCCCCGTTTATCTCTTACCTCATATTTTCTGACCATGGCTACCCGCTGACCGATGTTAATTTCTCTTTCGGAGAGCAGCCGGGTGGTATATTTTTCCATGAATGCGTCAGTCAAGGCATCAGGTGGTAGATAATGATCAAACTCTCGGTAAAGAAAAACCAGTTGTTGCTGACTATTATCATTGTTGAGGACAAAACCATTTTTCAGCGATTTCAGCTTCATATCTTCAGGG
>DQWO01000312.1 GCA_011042595.1 Pseudomonadota bacterium | reverse complement strand
GTCATATCCTATTTCGTTTCCATCCGGAAACTACCGTTTCCGGACGAACACTATTTCCCTTTTTTGTTTTCTTTGGCAGCAGACTGCCTTTCTTTACGCAACTGAAGATAATTTTCATATTCATAACCAAGACAACACATGAGACGACCGCATAAACCGGATATTTTAACCGGATTCAGGGCTAGACCCTGCTCCTTGGCCATTTTCACGGTTACCGGATCAAAATCGTAAAGAAAAGATGAGCAGCATAATTCCCGACCACAGACGCCCACACCACCAACCATTCCGGCAGCATCACGAATACCGATTTGCCTCATTTCAATCCGTACATGAAGCTGATGAGCAAGATTTCTGACCAGTTCACGAAAATCAACCCGGTTTTCGGCCATGAAATAGAAAATAGCCTTGCTGCTATCATGAAGATATTCAACCCGGACCAATTTCATTGCCATTTGCAGTTCTTCAATCAGATCAGCGCAAACCTTAAACGCTTCATCTTCTTTGATTTTATTTTCCGCCAAACGCTTATAATCATCCTCTCTGGCTTTGTGTATCACTTTTTTCATTGATTTTTTATTCGCCAGGAGCTTTTTCGGCAACTCATTGGTTGGCAAGACTTTAACCGTACCGATATTTACTCCCCGCTCGGTCTCAATAACAACATCATCACCGATTTCCAGAGACAAGGCTCCTGCTTCAAAATAAAAGATTTTTTTGGAACCTCGAATACTTATTCCCGCATATCTTTTCACATTATTCCTCAAATGCGGGCTTGAAACCCGCGACCAGAAATTTAATTAGTGCGCCCACAAATAAGTGCTCTTATCAGAGCCTTGCATAAGTTTCTTCATCAGGACCTTTGCCTAACGGCAAAGAACCCGTGAAGCACTTAATATTTTCTTGTTTTTAAAACCAGAAAATAACCTGTAAGGCACTAATAATTAAATCACATTATCCCTTTTTATTTGCAACGCCACCAACTTCATCAATAATGCCTCCCAAGCCAGCTTAATATTTATATTGAAAAGCAAGCGACTTTGCAAGCGATTTAGCTCTTCTAACCAAAAAACCAGTTCTTCCGGCGTCCGGTCAGCAGCAAACTTACGTAACAATTCAAGTTGGTCGGCATGGAATAAAACCAGATCATTGACGTCTGATGAATTAGCCAGAATCAGCGCATCACGAACAAAGGTTCCCAGTACATAATGGACGACTTCAACGTTTTCTGCATCTTTACTTATTTCATCAGCAAGAGCAAAAATATCTTCAAAATTTTCAGCCGATAAAGCACATATTCTGGCAAGAAAGTCATCACGCCAGGCCAACCGGTTTTCATCCAGAAAATATTGGGTTTTGGATACGCTGCCCCCACCCAAAGCAATCGCTCGATCCATTGATTTTACCTCAATATCTTCTTCCCGGGAGGCTAATATCTGCCTGAGCGCGTCATGGCTCAATGGTTTAAAGGACAGGGAAATACAGCGAGACAGAATAGTAGGCAAAAGCACCTGCTGCCGATGGGTAACCAGCATAAAAATAATCTGTCCGGGTGGTTCCTCCAAGGTTTTCAGCAGTGCATTAGCCGCCGCGGCATTAAGCAGATGAGCATCATTGATAATGATTACCTTGAACCGACCGCTTAATGGGGCAAAACCAAGATAATGGTGGAGTTCCCTTATCTGATCGATTTTAATCTGGTTTTTTTCCGCTTCAATCAGGAGTACATCAGGATGTACCCGTCTGGCAATCTGCCGGCAATCAGGACAGACACCGCAGGCATCACCAGGGGGAGCCTGACAACAGTTAACCACCTGTGCCAGTTGGAAAGCGGTAAAACATTTTCCAACACCTTCCATGCCGGTCAACAATAATGCTGCCGGAACATTCTCCGACCGGGCCATTGCCGCAAGCTGAGTAACTGCCTGCTGCTGGCCGATTACTTCCTTAAACGACATATAATTCCTGTAAAGCTTGACTGATCTGCAGATGAATGGTTTGGATTTCCCGGGAACCATCCAGAATCACAAAACGTTCAGGGTACTCTTTTGCCAGCTGCATAAACCCATCCCGTACCCGCTGATGGAAAGCAATTTCCAACTGCTCAAATCGATCCTCATTCCCCTGGCTGCCATCTGTCAGATTACGGCTCCGGGCTCTTTGCAAGCCAAGCTCCGGTGGACAATCCAGCAGAAATGTTCGACGAGGAAGGAGTCCTCCGGTCACCAGTTTATTTAATCGGGTGATCAGATTCAGGTCCCCATTTCGGGCATATCCCTGGTAAACCCAGGTTGAATCAACATATCGATCAACCAGAACCAGACAACCCCGTTCAAGCTGGGGTTTAATCACCTTCTGCACATGTTCCTGGCGGTCAGCCAGATAAAGAAAGAGTTCGGTAATAGCTTCGGGGGAAAAATCAGGTGAAAGCAGCAAACGGCGAATTTCCCGACCCATTGGTGTCGCCCCGGGCTCCCTGGTAACCACAACTTGAAACCCCTGCTTTTCCAGAAATTCAGCTGCCAGCTTTATCTGAGTTGATTTCCCACAACCTTCAATTCCTTCAAAAGAAATCAGGTCGCCATGATGTCGATCCATATGTACCTGTTTTATCATAACTCAACTTTCTGAGTTGTCCTAAAAACAGCTGAAAAAATTTTCAGGGATGTTCCGGCATGGCTCTCGCTCATTCTCGCCGGCCGTCCATGGCCGGCTTTAAGAGGCGTCCGCCGCGAATCACATCGTGTGATTCGTTCGGCGGCCAATACCGCTATGAGCCAAGCCCGAACATCCTGTAATGCACCCGTAGGCAATACAAGTCAGAAAGTTGAGTCATAATCAATCAGTAAGGGAGGGTTTCCCCTCCCCAGCCAGATACTTTTTTCCAACAATCCAACCATCATGAGTTCTTCATCTGCAACTGATCACGTATAGCCAGGATAGTACGAACATAAAGTCTACTGTGATTATAAGACCATATTGCTTTTTCCTCTTTTGCCGTGCTCATTTTCCCCTTCCAGCCATGCCGGCTTAGATAATTCATCACACTGGCCGCGGCATCCTGATAGAGATAAAGGTCTATGATGCCATCATCATTGCCATCCACAGCATAACTAAGAAAACTGGAGGGAATAAACTGAGGGATGCCAAAAGCGCCAGCCCACGACCCTTTTAATTGAGCAATATCAACCTTCTGCCGCATGTTGAGCAGGGCTTTCAACTGGCCATAAGCCCAGGATGATTTTCGTGCCGCCCGCTTAGCTAACCACTGGTAATCAATTTCTGGATATGATTGCTTTAAAAGATCATAAGTCTGGCGCAGTAGCGGCTCCTGGTCACACAAGGATAACGAGGTGAAAACTTTCAACAGGGGATAGCGACCTCCATTATTGCCAAAATGAGATTCCACCAGAAATATAGCGGCCACCAGTTCTTTGGAAACTGAGAAACGGCATTCCATTTTCTCCAGCCAGGAGGCATTATTTTCCAAAAACTTATGGGCCAGACTCAAGGGTTTTTCATTCAGAAAATAGTCATACGATGCTTGTTTTTCAACCTGCTTTAAATTTTTAGCCACTATTGCCGGATCAACAACCAGGCTGGTTTCGATTAAATAACGTTTAACCACCTGCGGATCAATATCCTTTTCCGCTCCCAGGCGATTGACAAGCAGCGACACGGCTGTTTTCTCTGAAGCAAAAACAGATTGAATGAAAACCGGGTTCAGCACCAATGAAAGAAAAATCGGTAAAAACAAAAACTGAAGACAACAGGATTGTAAAATTTTCATGAGGTAAGCTATATCAATATTAAGAAAACAGGGGGAAAGACCGATAGTAAAAGGCATCAGATATCTTCAATCTAACAATTATGTAAAAAAAAATCTATAAAATACTTGAATATAGCCATTCGATTTGTTATCTGAATATAATAATATTTTAGCAGAAAAAATCTTATCATATCCTCATATAAAGGAACTGCCAGTGGACGTTCGATATATCAACCCATTTCTTGAAGCTACAATTCATGTCTTGAAAACCATGGCCTTTGTCAATTCCAAACCAGGAAAACCCTATATAAAAAAAGATGAAATAGCCAAGGGAGATATTACTGGAGTTATCGGCATATCCGGAGATCACGAGGGCTCTCTATCCATTTCTTTTTCTTTCCCCTGCATTAAAGGTATTATGGAAAAAATGCTGGGTGAAGTCCATGACGAACTGGATGAGGAAGTCAATGACGCGGTAGGTGAGCTGACAAACATGATCTGTGGCCAGGCAAGGACGAAACTTGAATCCATGAAGATCAATCTTAAAGCCGGCATCCCAACCATTATTGCCGGCACCAATCACACCATACGTCATATCACCACATCACCAGTAATTGTCCTGCCCTTTTCTACGGATTATGGCTCTTTTTCAGTTGAATTTTCGCTGATCAGCTAAAGGCTTGATAATATAATTACCTGTGGTGTCCAGCAATACACTAAAGAATGTTTCCAAAACACCAACAAACAGGAAAGGCGGCCTTATGGGCCGCCTTTTTTCATAGGTATTCATCTTAGAATTTCATCAAAGACTCTCAGTTTTTAGTTGTTCCATCAGATAGACTGCATTTTCAACCAGGTTTTCCAGATCATCAGTTATGCTTTCCGGCTCAATATCAGCTTTACATTCCTCAATGGCTTCAAGCTGCTTTTCCAGACTTGGATTATCTTCAAGAATAAAGCTGCGAACCACCTCTTCAAATTCCATATACAAATTCAATAAATTTAATACATTATCGATTTTATCGTTCATTATCTTCAGCTGAACATCCAGTTCATTCAAAATTGTTATAGATGATACCTGACCCGCTGAGTTCCCGCTGTTTTCGGTGATAGTATCTTTCATGATTTGCTGTTTCTCCAATGTTTTACTGAAAGCTGACGGCTGATCGCTGAAAGCGTTCATCAGGAAATAAATATTATCGGCTGAACACTAATTATCATCGTCAGGCAAGGACAAAACTTTAGGCTACCTACCCTGCTGCAATTGTGCACATGTGTGTATTGGAAACTTCTGGTTTCAGATCAAAAAAATTAATTCCCCAGACAACGAACTAAAAGATATCCGTCATCTGAACTATAGCAGTCCAACCCGTCGTTAATGGTGATACGCTCTGCCGTTGATAGAGTTTCAGTGATATTCGGAATACCAAGCACTATACTGCCATCAGGATCACATAGATTGACTAAACCGCCAGCTACCATATTAACCATTTCTTTCAGGACATCCAAAACCTGTAAATTATTGATATCGCAGATTTCTACTCCGAGAAAGTTTGCGGCCATCTGTTCCGCGAGTGAAGCAGCAAAAAAGAAATCAAGATCCAGTTTTTGTCGAGGACCAGTCAATATAATTTGGACCTGATGGAAATTTACGCCAGTCAGATCCCTGGCACATTCGCCGGCGGAAACCGGTTCAATAAAGATGAAAAACATGCTTTCCAAAACATTAGAAATCACCTTCCTCAAATTCTGTCTTGTTATCTCCAGCATCTTCTACTCCTAAAATCCTCTGCAACAACTGTTTTATCTCTTCAGGATGAAACGGTTTGGTAATATAACCGGAAGCTCCCAATTCCATCACTTTATTGACCAGCTGCTCCCGGGCTTCCGTGGTCACCATAACAACCGGAATGTGGCACAGTGCCTTGTTTTTTTTAACCTTTTCAAGCAAAGTAATACCATCCATCTCAGGCATATGAATATCACTGAGAATCAGATCAACCTGGTTGCCGGCAAGTACTTTAATGGCCGCTAAGCCGTTCTCGGCTTCATAAATATCACCGGTAATAAAACCAGAAATGGAGATCACCCGCTTAATAATCTGCCGGATGGAAACCGAATCATCCACTATTAAAAGGTTAAAAGCCATTGCACCGGTCCTCCCTGATAAAATCTATCATAATAGATTGAATACCTTTGTCAGCTTACAGCTGTTTTGTTTTACAAAACATCCTTAACATCAATCATTTCCTGAGCCTTGTCCATTTCTTCCTGAAATTTTATCATTAAGACTTCTATATCATTCTTTTTAAGTTTAAGCTTATCAACCAGCAGATGAGGAATATGATAGGATAAACCATCAGCAGAGGTACCATAACCAACCATCAGGACCAGGCCATCAGATAATGCTATAAGTTCACTCAGCAAACGAAAAGTTTTCGGCGATTTTTCAGGTTCATGATGAAAACGAATCGCAGCGACAATTGAATCTGGAAATTTCCATAATTCCGCCAGTCGGCCGCCGATCTCTGCATGATCAAAACCAAGAACCCGACGCTCCGCATCATGGAACGACAAATGTTCCTCTTTCACCATCATTTCAATTTCGGCAAATTCCTGACTGACATAGGTACTTAAGACAACTTTT
>DQWO01000323.1 GCA_011042595.1 Pseudomonadota bacterium | reverse complement strand
GTTTAACCGGTTCCGGGAAGACCACCGGTTCCTTCATCTGCCCCATCATCCCATCACCAATGAGCATTACCGGAGTCCGATAACGATCAGCCAGATCGAAAGCCACCATAGTCAGATCAGCTAGTTCCTGCACCGAGGCTGGAGCTAATACAGGTGTCCGATAATCACCATGCCCGCCACCCTTGGTCGCCTGAAAATAATCTCCTTGAGCCGGGGCAATGTTTCCCATGCCGGGGCCACCTCGCATCATATTGACAATAACAGCCGGCAGTTCAAACCCTGACAAAAAAGAGATACCTTCCTGTTTCAGGCTGATTCCGGGGCTGGATGATGAAGTCATGGCCCGAACTCCTGATGCAGCTGCGCCTACAACCATATTAATGGCTGCGATCTCACTCTCTGACTGGATAAAAACTCCGCCAGCCTGTCGTATATTAGCCGCCATATATTCACCCAGCTCATTCTGGGGCGTAATCGGATAGCCAAAATAGCATTTACAGCCGGCCCGGATGGCCGCCTCGGCAATGGTATGGTTACCACTCATAAAAACCTTATTCACTGTACACCTCAACCGCCAAATCAGGACAAACCAGCGTGCAGACCATACAACCAATACAATTCTCAGGCTTCACCGGATCAGCATAATAATATCCCATGCTATTTAAATTTGGAGAAGTTTCAAGAACTCCCTGTTTACAGAATTCAACACAAAGACCACAACCTTTACAATAATCCCGGCGGATCTTCACCGAAAAAACTTTGTCTTTTTTGCTCATCATTAACCTTAATTGCGCTGGTAAAAAGTCAGAAATAAAGAGCTGATTATCCACCGGGGATAAATCCAAAAACCGGCAATAATCAAAGTGAAAATCCCTTTACATCCTGCCAGATAAATTGTCAAGTAAATTCAAATAATAGCATGTAAATACAACTCCTTGCGAATTTACTGTCTATCCGAACATCATTGCTTGTTCATCCCAAAAGCGATGAACAAGCATGCCGCTATCTGTCTACCGGAAGACAGGCAGTCACACTTCCCCGGTCTGATGCGCCGGACGCAAAAGATCAAAAACAGACTTGACCGGATTAAAAGTACTGGCCGGGACTTCGATGAAAACCGTATTCCATTCAGCCATCGCCCCATTCCACAAACCCGGATGTTCCAGGGCTTTCAATTCTTTTCCCTCACTGGATTTAACCGCGATAAAGCCGGTATCAGGATCGCTGAACTCATGCAGGTCAAAGGGTTCCCCCCGGTAATCCCGCAGAGCACATACCAGATCCACCGGATTAAAATGGGTGGAACGCTGCCATATGTCAGCCTGATCAGAAGCGGAAAAATCCACCTGTGACGACTCGACTATCTGTCGACTGCAACCCTGATCGGGTCCACGGACCCAGAAAGGTCCGCCTCCGGGCTCGCCTTCATTTTTCACCATCCCGCAAACCCTGAGAGGTCGATTAAGTTTCTGTCGCAAAAATTCAACCTGTTTATCACCGGCTGGAGACGGAATCTCGATTCCAAGAAAATCCTGCACAAAAGCGGTTACTTCAGCCAGCAGCGAATCATCCGCAACTGCATCATCAAGGCCTTGAAGATAACTGAAAATTCGCTGTTGCAGATTTACCAGATAGCCTCCCAGAACCTGATGATAGCGGCATATTTCCGGTTTCAACCGATCAGGAACCACATTATCGATATTTTTGATAAAAACAATATCGCCTTTTAAATCATTCAGATTTTCCAGCAGAGCCCCATGGCCGCCAGGTCGAAAGACCAGGGAACCATCAACATTTCTGAAAGGTACATTATCATGATCAACGGCAATGGTATCCGTTGAGGGTTTCTGGACCGAAAAAGTAACCTCATAACTGGTATTACCGGCTTCAATGACTCCCCTTACCTGCTCGAGATGTTCCTGAAATAACTGACGATGTTCCGGAGAAATGGTAAAATGAAGCCGAACCACCCCGTGTTTATCCTTGATATAATCGACCGCTTCCACCAGGTGTTCCATGAAAGGAGTGCGAACATGATCGGCATAACAATGAAAATCAATCAGTCCCTTTGGCAAACAGCTGTAGTCAAGCCCTTTTTCGGTCAGTAAATATGCCAGCATCAAGTCACATCGACCTTCATTAATCAAGGTCTCAACCTCCATCCCATCGGCTGAAACCGCCTGTTGAAGCCGACCGGAAAAAGCAAATTTTCCACAGTTATCCTTCATCCGCAGGATATCATCATAATCAGGATTATCAATGAAATCATTCAACGACATGGGTTTGGCACCCGGCTTGAAATATTTATGGTAGCAGGATAGCAAGGTTTTGAACATTCTGGTTGCCGCACCCGATGCCGGAACAAATTTCATCGCCCTTCCAGCCAGGGCAGCCTCCCGGTATATGTCGACCAGGGACTCCATCTCTTCATTCTGCAGCCTGACAATGCCGTCACTTACGGTACAGGGACGATCAAGTTTAACCGCCGGGATACCATGGATGAAAATATCTATTTGGGCAAGAACATCCACCTCGTTCAGACCATGTTCATCTATCTGAGCCAGATCGACATCGGTGAAAATAACATCATGGTCCATTCTATTGCTCCAATGCCTGGTTTCATTTTCACGGTTGCAGGTAATATATGCGCATAATTACATATTGACAACTGATATTCAAGTAAAAATCCAACAACCGGAGTCAACTGGAAAAACTATTATCAGCAGGAAAAATAGATTGATTTTATTGAAAATAATCTGCTAGGGTGCCAATGTCAGTTAACGTTAACTGATAAATAGCTAATAATGAGCAAAAAAGTCATTTTTTTGAGCATTACCTTAACAGCATTAAGGCTCAATTTTCCAAGGAGGATTCATTTATGAAAACAGCACTATGGAAGCCATCGGCTGAACGGATAGCCAATGCCAACCTGACCCGATTCATGAAGTATCTGAATGATCAGCAGGGACAGTCTTTTGCCAACTATGATGAGTTGTACCAGTGGTCGATAACCGAACGGGCAAATTTCTGGGAAAGCGTCTGGGACTTTGGCGGCATTATTGCTTCCAAACCTTACGATAATGTACTGGTAGATGGCGATAAAATGCCCGGCTCCAAATGGTTTACCGGCGCCCGGCTCAATTTTGCTGAGAACCTGCTGCGCTACCGTGATGAGCAGACCGCCATGGTCTTTAAAGGCGAACAGCAGGAAGCGGTCAGAATAACCTATGCCGAACTTTATGACCAGGTTGCCAGGCTGGCCAAATCATTACGGGACATGGGGGTCACCGTGGGCGACCGGGTATCCGGTTTTGTTCCCAACATGATGGAAACCGTGATTGCCATGCTGGCCACCACCAGCATCGGTGCCATCTGGTCTTCCTGCTCGCCTGATTTCGGCATTAAAGGGGTTTTAGATCGTTTCGGCCAGATTGAACCCAAAGTCGTCTTTACCGCCAACGGCTATGGCTATAATGGTAAAACCTTTGATTCTCTACAGCGGGTTTCCGATATCCTCAACAACCTGCCTTCGGTGGAAAAAGTGGTGGTCATCCCCTACACGGAAAGCCAGCCCGACATCAGCATGGTCAACAACTCTGTTCTCTTCGGTGATTTTCTTAGCTCAGAAGACAACTTGGAGATAGAGTTCGAGCAATTGCCTTTCGACCATCCTTTATACATCATGTATTCATCCGGGACCACCGGGGTTCCCAAATGCATCGTCCATGGGGCCGGAGGCACCCTGATCCAGCACCTGAAGGAACATATCCTCCATGTTGATCTCAAGCGGGAAGACAAACTTTTCTACTTCACCACCTGCGGCTGGATGATGTGGAACTGGCTGGTCAGCGGCCTGGCGGTGGGCGCCACCCTGATTCTCTATGATGGATCACCATTCTATCCCAATGGCGGCACCACCTTCAAGCTGGCGGAAGATGAAAAAATAACCGTTTTCGGTACCAGTGCCAAGTTTTTAGCTTCGGTGCAGCAGGCCGGCATCAAACCGGGGCAGGAATATGACCTCTCGGCAATCAAAACCATCTGTTCCACCGGCTCCCCCCTGTCGGCGGAAAGTTTTGAATTCGTCTACCAGGAAGTAAAAGAAGATCTTGACCTGGCATCCATCTCCGGCGGCACCGATATCATTTCCTGCTTTGCCCTCGGCAATCCCATCCTGCCGGTCTACAGTGAAGAGCTGCAGTGCCGGGGTCTGGGAATGAAGGTGGAAGCCTTTGACGACTACGGCAAGCCGGTCACCAATGAACAGGGAGAGCTGGTCTGCACCGCCTCCTTTCCCTCCATGCCGATTTATTTTTGGAATGATCCGGACAACCAGAAATACCTTGATGCCTATTTCCGCCGTTATCCCAACATCTGGTGCCATGGTGACTTTATCATGATTACCGAAACCGGCGGGGTGATATTCTACGGCCGTTCCGACGCCACCCTCAACCCCGGCGGCGTCCGCATCGGCACCGCCGAGATCTACCGCCAGGTGGAAACCATCCCGGAAATCAAGGACAGTGTCGTCATCGGCCAGAACTGGGATAACGATGTCAGGGTCATTTTGTTTGTCATCCTGAATGACGGAGTAGAATTAACCGAGGAGCTGGAAAAACGGATCAAAACCACCATCCGCAAAAACACCACTCCCCGCCACGTGCCGGCCAAGGTGATTCCGGTTGCCGACATCCCCTACACCATCAGCGGCAAGAAGGTGGAACTGGCGGTGCGCAAGGTTGTCGAAGGGCGGGAAGTCGCCAACAAGGATGCCCTGGCCAATCCCCAGGCCCTGAACTGCTTCAAGGATCTGCCCCAATTGCAATCATGAACCATCGAATGCTGTCATGGTAACACCATTCGATGATTTTTTGCCCCAGACAAAACCTGAAAGCCCCGCGTTAAGCGGGGCTTTTCATTGTCAACTTCCATTTGACTTATTCTTCAGCTCAACAAATACCTCCCGCCGCAACACCCCATAACGGTTAAAACAGACGCGCAGGGTCAGCAGGATGGTCAGCACCACGCTGGTAATGGTGCTGACCACAATGGCGATCATGATCATAATCTGGTATTTAATTGCCACTTCCGGACTGGCTCCTCCGAGGATGACTCCCGTCATCATCCCGGGCAGGGCGACAATGCCCATGGTTGCCATGGCAGCCAGGGTCGGTTTCAAAGCCAGCTGAACACTTTCCCGCAAATACGGCAGCAGGGCCTCGGACTGGGAGGCTCCCAGCGAAAGCACATAGAGATATTTTTTGGCATCCTTCCTGATATTTTTATAAAACGTGCTGATGCCAACAATGTTGCCCCTAAGCGAATTGCCCAGCAGCATGCCGCCGAGGACAATCAGGTAGCGGGCATCAAAAATATTATCAAGCGGAATCACCACAATGTTCAGATAAAAAATAACCACAAAAGTGGCAATGGTAAATGACAGAAATCCGGGAATAAAAACCTTGCCGATTTTGATGGCTGAGCTTCTGACCGCCGAAAATACCGCGACGGTAATCATGACCAGCAGCCAGAGGAGATTGATCCAGGCGTTGTTCCATAAGAAAAGATATTTCAGGAAGATACCGATCAGGATAAGCTGGATGGTCATCCTGGCCACAGAATAAAAAAGTGACCTGATTAAGCCAAATCCAAATTTCAGACTCAAGATAACCGGCAAAGCCAGCAGCAGAAAGGTCAGGAGCAGGGAAACAAGGGAAAGATCTACGGTTTCCATTTTCCCTCCTCAAGCTTGAAAATTTTGACCGCCGGGTTCTCAAGCCAGACCGGATCGTGGGAAATCACCAGACAGGTCCAATCTTCTCTGGCAATAAAAAAATCCGCCACTTTTTTTTTGAGCTGCTTATCAAGCGCCGAAGTCACTTCATCCAGCAGGAATACATCCCGCTGCAGCAGCACAGCGATAATAATCGCCAGGCGCTGTCTTTCACCGCCGGACAGATCTTCAATATCCTTTTTGATGATTTCTTTATCCAACTCAAAATACTGCAAAAGCTCCTGCAACTGTTTCCGTGAACCATCCAGGTGGATATTCGTTTTTAATTTCAGCACAAAATCAAGCAGGTCAGGAATTTTTCCATTACCCAGGCTGATATCCTGGTCGATATAGGCAATCTTTTTACGAATCTCCCACACACTTTTTTCATCAACCAGCCAACCATCGAAAAAAACCCGCCCTTCATCGGGTTCAAGGAAGCCCAATATTAAGGAAAAGAGAGAACTCTTCCCCGATCCCGATTTCGCCAGAACAACGACTTTCTCCCCCCTCTTCACTTCAAAAGAAAGGTCATTGAGAATCTTCCGGCCATCGAATGCCAAATGAATATGGTCAAATGTAATCATGGAATACATTGATTACTCAACTTTCTTAGTTGGACTTTCAGGATACATTGTCAAGCTGTTCGGGCTTGGCTCATAGCGGCATTGACCGCCGAACGAATCACCACGACGGTGATTCGCGGCGGGCACCTCACAGCTGCACACGATGTGCAG
>DQWO01000222.1 GCA_011042595.1 Pseudomonadota bacterium | reverse complement strand
GAGTTAAAGGAATTCAATATCCTATCCAGGTTCTTGACAAAACCTTTGGCATTCAGCATACCATCGGCGACTTCAACATGTACGTCAGCCTGCCCCAGCATTTCAAGGGAACCCACATGAGCCGCTTTGTCGAGGTCCTCAATCGCTATCATAATAAAATCGGCATCAATATGTTTCCCACCATCCTCAAGGAAATCAAGAACCATCTGGAAGCCGAATCAGCCCACCTTGAAATTTCATTCCCCTATTTCATTGATAAAGAGGCCCCCGTCAGCCGGGCTAAAAGTAAAATGATTTATCATTGCAAGTTCTCCGGCAGCCTCACCTTAGATGAGTTGGAGTTCAGGGTTCAAATCAAGGTTCCGGTTACCAGCCTCTGTCCCTGCTCCAAGGCTATCAGTGACGCAGGAGCTCACAATCAGCGCAGCACGGTAACGGTTAACTTCAGCTTCAAGGAATTTGTCTGGATTGAAGACATGATCAAACTCATCGAGGAAACGGCCAGTTGTGATATTTTTTCACTACTCAAAAGACCTGATGAGAAATATGTGACCGAAAAGGCCTATGCTCATCCCATGTTTGTGGAAGACTTGGTGCGGGAGATTGCCAGCCTGCTGCTGCAGGATCAGAACATAACCTGGTTTACCGTTGAAGCCGAGAACATGGAAAGCATCCATAACCACAGCGCCTATGCTTTTGTTGAGAAATACCTGTGACCATTTTCTTCCTGCTCATCGCCGCCTATTTGGCAGGATCAATCCCCTGCGGCATCATTGTCAGCAAATTCCTGGGCACTCCAGATCCCAGACTGCAGGGCAGCGGCAATATCGGCGCCACCAACATCAGTCGTGTAAGCGGTAAAAAGGCCGGTTTAATTACCCTGATCGGCGATGCTCTTAAAGGAGCTGCGCCGGCTCTGGCAGGAATATTGTTGGCTCCTGACACCCCATACATTGCCGGACTGGCCGGGCTGGCAGCTTTTATTGGCCATCTCTATCCGGTTTTCCTCGGGTTTAAAGGCGGGAAGGGGATTGCTACCGCCCTGGGCATCTTCCTTATCCTGACGCCTTGGGCGATTGCCATTGAAATCCTTATATTCGCGATCATAATGCTGACCGTACGCATCGTTTCGGTTGGCTCCCTGACGGCCGCCCTGTCCCTTCCTGTCTGCATTTGCCTGTTGAGCTACCCTAAAACGTATGTCCTGAGTGCTCTTATTATTGCCATCCTGACAATATATAAACACCGGGAAAATCTGAAGCGACTGGTTGAAGGACAGGAACCGAAATTTTTTTGACTTGAAGCAACTACAATGATTTAATCCGCTTGGCTTTCCGCCTCTCCTTGCGGGATAAACGCCTGGGATTGCCTTTCTTTTTTGTGCTCTTGGTCTGTCGTCGATCATCCAGATCTTCATCCTCGCCGGTAAGCCCCTTTTCCTTAGCCATAACCGCTACCATCATCTGGTCATAAAACTCCAAAGATCCTATGGTCACGGCATGATGCCGCTGAACTTTATGCCGCAGCTCACCATCATCCGTCACTACCGTCAGCCCGGAGCCATATTTTTCAGCCAAGCGCAGTAAAACCAGATCTGCCTTCATGCCCAAGGGAGAAAAGACAATCTTTATTCCCTGCTGCTGACCGCTTCGAACTCCACCCCCTGCAACCTGCCAGCCATCAAAAACCACTTCCACCACATGCCGACGGCAGGAACGATAATCAGCCAGCATACCAATCAGACTTTCACGTTCAGCTTCCAGATCAAGCAAGTTGAGGGAGCTGCCGGCAATGGCCGCAATCAGGTTATATCCGTCAATGGCTATCCGCATAATTTCCTGGCATATCCAAAGTGTGCTAAAATTAAATGCTAACTCAACTTTCTGAGTTATGAAAAAACAGCCGAAAAAAATTATTTAAAGGCTGTTCCGGCATGGCTTTCGCTCATTCTCGCTGCACATCGTGTGCAGCTGTGAGGTGCCCGCCGCAAATCACCGTCGTGGTGATTCGTTCGGCGGTCAATGCCGCTATGAGCCAAGCCCGAACAGCCTGACAATGTATCCTGAAAGTCCAACTCAGAAAGTTGAGATGCTAATAAAAAAAGGAGGCAAGGTTTCCCCAGCCTCCTGATTCAATTTAAAACTGACAAACACGCAATTAATCTTTAGGCAGCTTGTCCTCAGGCTTGAACTCGCCTTTCTCACGTTCGTCAAAAAATTCCAGGGCGACTTTGGGAAACAGAGCATAAGACAAAACATCTTCAACACTTTTTGCCTTATCACCCAGTTCCGCGGTTAATTTTTCCATCTCCGGCGGAATCAAGTCAGCCGGGCGACAGGTTACCGGTTCTTCCGCTTTTAATGCCATTTTCTGCACTTCAGGATCAAAAGGAGCGACAGAACGACCATACATCCCTTTCAGCACATTTTTAGACTCATTGGGAATCATCATATAACGTTTACCGGTTAAGACATTAAGAGTTGCCTGGGTACCGACAATCTGGCTGCTCGGGGTGACCAGAGGGGGATAACCAAAATCCTTCCTGACCCGGGGAATCTCTTCCAGAACCTGTTTCAGCTTACCAATCGCTCCCTGATCCCGCAGTTGGGTTTCCAAATTTGACATCATTCCACCCGGCACCTGATAGATCAGCACGTTGGTATCCACGCCGGTAAAACCACTTTCATAGGCATTGTATTTAGCCCGCACGTCTTTTATATAGGCGGCAATCTCCGCCAGCGGTTCCAAAGTAAGACCAGTATCATAAGGCGTATCGCGCAAGGCGGCCACCATGCTCTCCGTCGGTGGTTGCGATGTCCCCTGGGAAAGAGTTGAGATGGCACAGTCGATGATATCAACCCCGGCCTCAATGGCTTTCAAATAAGTCATATGGGCCATACCACTGGTACAATGACAATGCAGGTGGATGGGAACATCAATTTTTTCTTTCATGGATTTAACCAGCTCAAAAGCATCATAAGGAGCCAGCAAACCAGCCATATCCTTAATACAGATAGTATCGGCACCCATCCCCACCAGTTCCTGGGCCAGCTTCACAAAATACTCGTTATCATGCACCGGGCTGATGGTATAACTGACCGCCGCTTCAGCAATCTTGCCGGCCTTTTTAACCGACTCCATGGCCATCCGCATATTACGGGGATCATTGAGGGCATCAAAAATCCGGAAAACATCAATGCCATTAGCCGCCGCCCGTTCGACAAAAGTCTGCAGGACATCATCGGCATAATGACGGTATCCAAGGATGTTCTGACCCCGAAGCAACATCTGCAGACGGGTATTGGGAATAGCCTGGCGTAAAGTCCTCAGACGTTCCCACGGATCTTCCTTCAGAAAACGCAGACAGGAATCAAAGGTTGCCCCACCCCAGACTTCCAGTGACCAGTAGCCGATTTTATCCAGGGCCGAAGCTATCGGCAGCATATCCTTGGTACGCATGCGGGTTGCCAGCAAAGATTGATGTGCATCCCGTAAAACTGTATCAGTTATCTGAACTTTGTGTGACATACCATCCTCCTAACTTCCGTTTGATGAGACAGTTATCCCCAAGGGGCCACTTCAATCATCCATCCTGTCAATATATCCCAAATCAATCAGATTACTCATCGGATTGATTCGCAACTGTATACTGTATCCAAGGAAAATTGCGAAAAAAGAAAACGGTCCTAAAAGCACCGTTTTCTATTTTCGACTATTCGATCTCAGCAATCGCAGTATCAGATTCTACCGACTGACCAACGGTTACATTAATAGCTTTAATAGTTCCATCGACGGGAGCAACAATTGGCATTTCCATCTTCATGGCTTCCAGGATTACCACCTCATCACCCTCAGAAACCTGGTCACCAACACTTACCTTGACATCAAGAATTTTTCCCACCATCGGGGAAGTAATAACTTCACTCATTTGTACGCCTCCTGGAAAATTTTAATTTTACCCTATACACCAATAAAGAGATAGGTAACATACTGGCAATCTGTTTGCAACATTTTTCTCGACATATTTACAGCCTAGTGTTCATCCGGAAACATTCATTTCCTGATGAAAGCTTTCAGCTATCAGCAGTCAGCTTTCAGTAAAATTTTGGGGAAACAGCTGGTTAAGCTGAAAGCTGATAGCTAAAGGCCTACGATAAAGATAAAACCAATATTATCATCAGCTTACGATTAGTTACGCAGAATAGCTTCAATCTTTGCCGCCACCCGGTCCTCTTTTTTTATTTTCAATGAACGTTGATACATTTCCAGCGATTTCTCTCTTTCTCCCAGTTTCTGATAAACATCTCCAAGGTGTTCAAGAATAACCGGGTCATCAGAAATCAACGTAGCTGCCCGCAACAAATATTCCAACGCCTGTTCATATTTACCCTGAGCATAAAACAGCCATCCCAGACTGTCTATAATAAAGCCACTGTCAGGTTTCAGGGAAAGCGCCCTGCGGATTAACTTCTCGGCATCATCAAGCTGAACTCCCAATTCAACGTAAGTATAACCAATATAATTGAGAACCGTCGCGTCTTCAGGATTTTCTTTTAATAGTTCCTGCATGACGGCAACACTCTGCTGATCATCACCCAGTGAATGGTACAAAACTCCCAAGGCAAATTTAAGTTGATAATCTTCAGGAAATTTAATCAATGCCTCCTTAAGCACTGATGTTGCCCGCACACCATCACCTGATTTTTCATATAGGGATGACAACATCCGATAAAGGCTGGTTTTATCAGCATAAACTTTAATCAGAGATTCGATAATCTCAATTCCCTGTTGATACAGACCCTGTTTTTCCAGCAGATAGGCTGCATGAATCCGGGCATCGTAATAAAATTCACTCTGTGGCTGAATGAGGGAAAAAAGCTCCAACGCCTGGGATAACGCCCCTTTGGCCTCCAGACTTGAAGCAAGATAAAAAGTAATACGCTCCTGGTCCGGATATTGCTCATGTAAAGGTTGCAGGATATCTATGGCTTCAGTATAATTCCCCAGCTGAAAATGAATCAATGCCAGTTTCACATCAATGCCCAGCGGGGCCTTCCCACTCTTTTTTAATCTGGAAAAAATTTTCAGGGCTGAATCAGTCTTCCCGATGGCAATATAAAGCTGGCCTAATCGCTCCATGGTTTTGAGATCATCAGGTTTTTTCTGCAATAAACGCCGATAGGTAACAATTGCATCTTCTTTCCGGTCAGTAAATTCATAAATAAGGCCCAGCTCAAAGCGGGCATCTGAAAAATCAGGATCTTTTTTCAACACCTCCTGATAAAACTGCTCTGCCTTCTGATACATTTTTATTTCAGCGTATATTTTTCCCAGATAATAAAGCGGCACCACCTCATCCGGCTCTTTCTCCCGCAAGCGGTTCAAAATATCAATTGCCTTTTCATATTTTAACTGGTTGGCATAGAGAGAGGCAAGAAAGAGGGAAGCATCAGAATCATCAGGGTTGCTGGCAATAATTGCTTCATACTGTTTAATGGCTAGATCAATTTTATTGGTTGCCGAATATATACCCCCAAGAACCAGCCGGGCATCGGTATCATCAGGATCAATAAGCAGGGCATCCTCACATAAATGGCGTGCCTCTTCAACTTTGCCGGTTTTAAGCAGTAGTGAAGCCAATTCAACTTTCAAGAAGGCAGATTCCGGATCAGCATCCACCGCCTTTTGTAAATACTCAATGGATGCCTGCAGCTTGTTTTGCTGACGTAACAATGAATAAATAGAAAAATAATAATAGGCTGCTGCCGGGTGACGGGAAGAAACCGGCATGGCTTTTTTAGAGAAAGTCATAGTTACGGCCGGCTGTTCCTTCACCACTTTTGGCGCACAGGCACCATACAATACAAAAACAACCAGCAAAGCCGGGATGGCTGCGGTTTTCCTCATGGTTTACTGCCTTTTTTAAGCACCGAAAATTCAGCCAGTTCAACATGGTAGCTCGAGGCCGAGGGAGGAAAAGCATAAAAAACCAGCATAAAAGGTAATTCACCGCCATTTGCCGGCACAATGGCCGCCGGATTTTCCAATTTTTCAACCATCTTTCCATCGAGATTCTGCAATTCATCGGCGGAAAAGGTAACGCCTCCCGACGTGACCTTTTCTGCCAGGACCTTTCCCTGCCGGTCAACAATAACGCCTTTAATTCTCATCTTCCCAACAACTTTTGGCGAAGTATTATAAAGTTTTCCCCGGATGGCAATAACGCGCTTATCAGAAGAAAATATGTAGTTACGACTTTCAAGACCAACAATCGAAAGATGTTTTTCCATATCAATGGAAAACTTCTGCCAGAGAAGCATACCACCCCAGACGGCCAAGCTCAAAACCACGAAAATCAGGCCAAGGAATAAAAATGTACGCCGACTGTCCGGGCGTACTTTCGCTGATTTTTCAGCCGGGGGAGTCCCCTCCTCAGTTTCAGTCCGTGAACCGCCATCATCAGGAGCCAGCATCACGTTCTCTGACGTTTCAGCTGCGGCGTCAAAGTTTTTCGCAGGGGACAATCCTTCTT
>DQWO01000006.1 GCA_011042595.1 Pseudomonadota bacterium | reverse complement strand
GAGCGAGAGCCATGCCGGAACAGCCTTTAAATATTTTTTTTTCGGCTGTTTTTTTCATAACTCAGAAAGTTGAGATATTAATGTTATGGTAAGATTCTTACGTTCCTCGCTAGGAGACTGCCTCAATCACTCCACTTCACAGCTCAGTAACGGGGCCTTATTTCTTCAATTTGAGCATCGAAAGTTTCGACCAACAAGCGAACCATTTCATCATTAATAATATCCTGCTTATTGAAATTTACCTGTTTGGGTTTTTCACCAGCCCTTTGAGAGCCACCATTTTTATTTCCATTCTCCGACAACTGGGATAAAACTACCGTTGTTTTCTCTCCAAGGATGTGCTCCAGCTGCTTTTGCAGCCGCTGCTCTTTTTCATCATCCCGCAGCAGGCCATAGGCATAATTGGGTAACCCAAGTGTAAGTCGTCCTTTCTCCCAGCTTAACAGACGGGCATTATCCAAAACGGCAGTAATTGAAGGTAGATGAGGACGCAAGGCTTCTAACAATGAAGGCCAGTCCTGGGGGATTGCCGTTTTCGGCTGCAGCAGAGAAGGCTCTTCCACCATCTCTCTTTCTGGTTCAACCGGCTTAACAGACATCTCCTCAGCAACCGTAGAGGATGCCTCTGGCAGCGAAGTATCGTGCTGCTGGGCCAGGTCAGGAAGAGTAACCCCCTGCAAACGGTTGATAAGCTCCTCTACGGGTTCGAGGTCCAGAGCCATCCCCAAACGCACTACACTCATCTCAAAATGAAGCCGGGGCAGATTAGCACTCATCAACTCTGCATACTGCTCCTGAAATAAATCAAACAACTGCTGCCAGTAAGACAGCTTCGCCCGCTGGACCAACACCATCATCTGCTGCAGTTCTTCATCTGCCGCCTCAACCAGACTCTTCAGGTCCGGAGACAATTTCAACAACACGAGGTTCCGCAGATAAAACAAAAAGTCCTTGGCAAAGCGTTTTATATCAATCCCGGCTTTTTCCAGCTCCGTAATCTGTTGCAAAGCCGCCGATATCTGATGATCGAGCAATGACTCCACCAGCGCCGAGCAATAACGAGCTTCAACAACCCCCAAAATTACCCGCAGATTTTTGATGGTAACCCGATCTCCGGAAAAGGCCATTGCCTGATCCAAAACACTGAGGGCATCCCTCATACTACCGTCAGCTTCCCGGGCCAATAACTGCAAGGCCGCCGGTTCAATCTTCAAACCTTCTTTTTCGGCTATATCCTGAATGGCAGCTTCAATAACAGCTGCTGATAAGCGACCAAAATCATAGCGATGACAGCGTGAAAGAATGGTAATCGGTATTTTATGGGGCTCGGTCGTTGCCAGAATAAACTTTACATGCTCAGGAGGTTCTTCGAGGGTTTTCAACAAGGCATTAAAGGCCTCAGTTGTCAGCATATGTACTTCATCAATGATATAAATTTTATACGCTGATACTTGTGGCAAATAACCAACATTTTCCCGCAACTGACGAATTTCATTAATACCCCGATTGGATGCGGCATCGATTTCAATGACATCAGGATGGCTGCCGGCAGCAATGGATATACAATTATCACAAATACCACAAGGCTCGGGAGTTGGTCCTTGAAGACAATTCAGACATTTGGCCATAATCCTGGCGGCCGAAGTCTTCCCCACTCCCCGGGAACCAGTAAATAAAAAGGCATGGGAAACCCTCCCAGTCCTGATGGCATTCTGCAGCGTTTTGGCAATATGCTGCAGACCAGCAAGGTCGGCAAATAGCTGGGGACGCCATTTCCGGGCCAAGACCTGATAAGAGGGGGAATCAGAAGACATAGATGATTTTTTCTCCAAAAAGCCTTATCCCCATGGATGATAGCCAGGCAACCCTGCGGCACACAGCGAGCAATGCTACCGCTGCTTCCTTCCGGATCTGACGGAGTTCACACTGTCCCTGTTGCACAGGACCTGGCTATCATCCATGGGGATAAACCAACTGGCGGAGAGGGTGGGATTCGAACCCACGGTACCGTTAAGTACACACGATTTCCAATCGTGCCCCTTCGGCCTCTCGGGCACCTCTCCTGAAAAAGCTTAAAAAACTCCATAAATGGACTAAACTGCTTATCAATAAAACCTCTGCCTGTCAAGACGAAAAGCCCGCAGTTTTAACTCTATTGACTTTAGCCGATAAATCACCTAGAGGTGGTAGGAACACTGTTGTCCGGCATACTTTTTACGGTAATTTTACAGACAATGATCGAAAATACGGTACAGATTTCTGCTCTTATTCTGGCAGCTGGTGCTGCCAGACGTTTTGGCCAGCCAAAACAACTACTGCCCTGGGGGCCAGACAATACCATTCTCGGGACTGTTATTGATACGCTCTCCTGCAATTCAAAGATTAGCAGCATTAACGTGGTATTAGGGGCACATTATGATTCCATCACCAGCACCATAACTGAAAAGTTATCAAAGACTCGCATTATTCGTAATACATTATGGCAGCAAGGAATGTTCAGCTCCATTACAGCCGGGCTGATAGAGCTGTCTGCCAAACCTAAAGCAGGTGGGATTCTGGTCTTGCTGGGAGATATGCCTTTCATCTCTCCGCAGGTAATCGCTGAATTTATCTATACCGCTTCTGCCTGTACTTCCGAACATCCATTGATTGTTGCCACAGAACAGGGAAAACCGGCACACCCCTATCTGATCTGGCAACAGCATATCGGTGAAATCTTATCTTTGAGCGGTAAAAGTGGCATTCGGCCTTTTATTCAGTCACATTTCCCTCATGCAAAAAAAATCCAGGTTTCTTCGGACGTCGGCCGTCAGGATATTGATACCTGGGAGACCTACGAACAGCTTAAACCCACAATTTCCAGGAAAGTATAGCATAGAAGATGTTGACCAATGGCCAATATATTGATAATTTAATGGTCCACTTTTTGCTATCAACCCATAACACATAACAAATTGGGCGCATTCCGCTCCATTAATGGTACTTCAATAAATCGGATCAATTTTATGATTTTTTGCGAAGACATCATATTCATTTAAAACAGCAAAAAGAAAATACTTTTTCAGCCATCTTTATAATATGGAATTTTCCTGGGGAACATTACAGGGTCTCCTGGCCGAAGATGATGCCGGGATAGCCATTTGCACCATCATTGACAAGCGTGGATCCGTACCCAGGGGAATCGGTACCCGCATGCTGGTACGGACTGATGGATCCATTGAAGGTACCATCGGTGGGGGCATTGGCGAATATGAAATTATCACCCAGGCCCGGCAGGCCATAAATAAAGCTGAAAGCCTGGTTGTAAAAACTTCACTGGCTGGCGAGCAGGGACTCGATTCTCCCGCCATCTGCGGTGGTTGGTTTCAGACCCTGATTAACTTCTGGTCCCATGACGACAGCATACTGGCAGAAAAGATCACCCTGGCACTCGACAATGGCAACCCTGCCACCCTGCTAGAAGTTGTCAGCAGTAGCAACAAAGATTACCCAACCGGAGCCAAGTTGCTGCTTGATCCCAAAAGCCGCAGCACATTGGCAGAATCCGGGCTGCCGGGTACTGGAGACAAACTGACTTCTGCCTGGCTGGCAGAGCAAAAAACCGGCATCCAGCAGCTGTGTGAGTGCAAGGTGTTAGTCACCCCTTTAGTGCCACCGGCCAGGATGGTCATTTTCGGAGCCGGCCATCTGGCCATTCCGCTGGTAGAAATGGCCTCCTGGTGTGGATTTGACATCACGGTTATTGATGACCGGCAAGATTTTGCCTCCCCTGCCAGATTCCCCCGGGCAGGAAAGGTACTTGTTGCCCCGATGGAAAATATCAGAGATTTCGGATTATCGTCAGCAACTACCTATTTCATTCTTATTACCCGGGAACACCGTCATGACGACATGCTGCTGCGGCAACTTTTAGGCACACCATATGCTTATTTGGGTATGATCGGCAGCCGACGACGGACGACAAAAGTTAAGGAAAGACTGATTAATGATGGCTTCCCGGCAACTGAAGTAAATGCGCTACACGCACCCATCGGTCTTAAAATCGGCGCCCAGACTCCGGAAGAAATTGCCATCAGCATCATGGCTGAAGTTATAGCGGTCAAAAACCGCTCATCATAAAGGAGCAGAAATATGAAACAAATGATTTCGTTGCAGGTAAATGGTGACACCTATGAACTGGCGGTTAATCCGTGGAGAACCCTCAATGAGGTATTGCGGGAGGATATCAAACTGACCGGCACCAAATTGGGTTGCGGTACTGGCGATTGTGGCGCCTGCACCGTGTTGATAGATGGCAAATCAGTCAGTTCCTGCCTGACGCTGGCGGTTGAAGTGCAAGGAATGACAATTACCACCATTGAAGGCATGGCCCCCAACGCCGAAGAACTTCATCCTATCCAGGAATCCTTCATCGAAAAAGGGGCTATCCAGTGCGGCTATTGCACCCCGGGAATGATCATGTCCACAGCCTTCCTGCTCAAGAATAACCCACAGCCCACAGAGGCGGAAATCCGTGCCGGTCTATCGGGGAATTTATGTCGCTGCACCGGCTACAATAAGATTGTTGATGCCATTGGGGACGCGGCAGAAAAACTCAATAAAGATGCATAATTTCTTTTTTCCACGAAGGTAAAGATAACAAATAAAAAAGCAATATATTAAAGAAGGAGATGGCCTCGTGAGTTTACCGAAATTTACCTATCTGGCACCTGCCAGCCTGGAAGAAGCCTGCAACCTGCTGGGAAAATACCAGGGAAAGATCCGGATAAAAGCCGGCGGAACCGATCTTATGGTTCGTTTGGCTCAACGGGCCTTAAAGCCCGAATACATCGTGGGAATCAGACAAATCCCGGAACTTGCGACTATTTCATTCAATCCCGAAGAAGGCCTGCGCCTGGGAGCCATGGCATTACTTTATGATGTGGCCTGCAATCCGATAATTCAGGAACATTACCCAATGCTCGCTCGGGCAGCCAAATCCACCGCTACCGTACAGATTCGCAATATGGGGACCGTCATGGGCAACATCTGCAACGCCTCTCCATCAGCCGATAATTCCCCCACCCTGGTGGCCATGAATGCCACTATTGTGGCCGTTTCCCCGGCGGGAGAACGAAAGATTCCCATTGATGAATTTTTCCTCGGCCCGGGAAGAAGCGCCCTGGAACCAATGGAAATTGCCAAAGAAATTCTGGTTCCAGCTCCACTACCCCGCAGCGGCGTCAGTTACCAGAAGATTTCACCCCGTTCAAAGGTTGATATTGCCGCGGTCAATGTCGGGGCCATGGTAGTAGTAGATGAGCAGGGAACCTGTCAACAGGCCCGCATCTGCCTTGGTGCGGTTGGTCCTGTTCCTTTACGGGCCTCAACTGCTGAAGAATTCTTACAGGGAAAGGTCATTACCGATGAGGTGGCTGAACAGGCCGGGGCCCTGGCCGGGACAGACGCTTCGCCTATTTCCGACGTCCGGGCTTCCAAGGAATACCGGCGACTGATGGTTATCATTTTGACCAAGCGAGCATTGCTGGAAGCCCGGCACGGCACCAGTATATAATGCTTCAAATTCTTGAGGTTCACTTGAAAAAAACAGCTAGATTATTCAAATAGAGGGGTTATTATGACTACAGATTTTTCCGTGGTAGGTAAAAGCCTGCCCCGCTCGGACGCCAGAATCAAAGCCGTGGGCGCTGCCCGCTATTGCGATGATATCATTCGTCCGAGTATGCTTTTTGGCAAATTATTACGCAGTCCGGTCGCCCATGCCAAGATCCTCAATATTGATGTCAGTAAAGCCAGGAAGTTGCCCGGGGTCAAATGCGTGATTACCGGTAATGACACTCTGAAAATCCGTTTTGGCAATTGGCGCCTGGTCCCGGAAAGTCAGGATGAACTCCCCCTGGCGGTAGATAAAGTCCGCTTTATCGGTGATGAGGTGGCCGCGATTGCCGCCATCGACAAAGATATTGCCGAAGAGGCCCTGGATTTGATTTCCGTTGAGTATGAAGAACTACCCGGCGCCTTTTCAGTGGATGAATCCCTGGCTGAAGGTGCTCCGGTTATTCACCAGGCAAACCAGAACAACATCAGTTTGCAGCGCAAAATTGATTATGGTGATCTGGAACAGGCCTTTGCCGATTCTGATCTGATTCTGGATAATGACTTTACCGTCCATGCCACCAATCATGCCTACATGGAACCCTGTTCCTGCGTGGCTGAATATGACCATGACGGACGGCTGACCATCTGGACCTCAACCCAGACCCCTTATTTTGTCCAGTGCCTGCTGGCCCAGACCCTGGGCATGCGGGAAAATGATATCCGGGTCATCAAACCTTTTGTCGGCGGTGGTTTTGGCGGCAAGATGGAATTACGCAAATGGGAATTTGCCGCCGCGTTCATGGCCCGTGAAACCGGCCGACCGGTTAAATTTACTCTGACCCGCAGTGAAGAATTAGCTACTGGACGTCGGCGTCATCCGATGAAAATCCGCTCGAAGATCGGTTTTAAAAAAGACGGAACCATTTTGGGAAAGGAATTCACCGCCTACCTGGATGGCGGCGCCTACAACAGCATGGGTC
>DQWO01000004.1 GCA_011042595.1 Pseudomonadota bacterium | reverse complement strand
TCTCGCTCATTCTCGCTGCACATCGTGTGCAGCTGTGAGGTGCCCGCCGCGAATCACCGTCGTGGTGATTCGTTCGGCGGTCAATACCGCTATGAGCCAAGCCCGAACAGCTTGACAATGTATCTTGAAAGTCCAACTCAGAAAGTTGAGGACCTAAGTTAAGCAATCAGCTGTTAGCTATCAGCGTTTAGCTTTGAAAAATAAAGGCGTTACGTTAATGATAAATAACACCCAACGGGTAAAAGGTTGTAATAGCAAAACATCCTGTAATCGTTAAACTAATAGCTAACCGCTAAAGGCTAATCGCTCAGTTTAGGTAAGATATAGTGAAAAAGTATTCTTTGAGCATCTAATGCCATCGGTTGACCCAGGGAGGATTGAATGACGCAATACGAAGAAGCAATTGCCAGGTTGGAAAAAATGAATCAGGCAGCAGAACTTGGGGGAGGGGAAGCTCGAATTGAAAAACAGCATAAAACTGGAAAGATGACTGCCCGTGAAAGGATGCTGGATTTTTTCGATGCTGGAACATTTGAAGAAATCGATAAATTTGTTACCCATCGCTGTACAGATTTCGGCATGGAGAAAAAGACCATCGTCGGCGATGGATTGGTAAGCGGATACGGGAAAGTAAACGGTCGTCTTACTTTTGCTTTTGCCCAGGATTTCACTGCTATTGGCGGGACTTTAAGTGAAACCAATGCCCAGAAAATCTGTAAGGTTCTGGACATGGCCGCCACTGCTGGTGCTCCGTTTATTGGCCTTAACGATTCCGGTGGAGCCAGAATTCATGAAGGGGTTGCCAGCCTGGGTGGATATGCTGAACTGTTCTACCGGAATACTATCTATTCCGGGGTTGTCCCCCAGATTTCCGGGATTCTTGGTCCCTGTGCTGGAGGTGCCGTCTATTCTCCGGCAATTATGGATTTTGTGGTGATGACCGAAAAAACCAGCTATATGTTTATTACCGGGCCGAATGTGATTAAGACGGTGACTAACGAAGAGGTAACTCAGGAAAAGTTGGGGGGTGCCTCAACCCATATGTCGGTCAGTGGTGTTGCCCACCTGGCCGCTAAAAATGATCAGGGTACCATAGAAACGATAAAAAAATTATTGAGTTACCTGCCGCAGAGCAATCGAGAAAAAGCTCCGCTATTTCCCTATGACGGTGAAGTGGAGCAGGTATTGCCCGAACTGAATGAAGTGGTTCCAGCCGATCCTCGCCGGCCCTATGATATTAAGAAAATCATCAAAGGGGTGGCAGATTATAATGAGTTTTTTGAAATTCAGCCACGGTACGCGCGGAATATGGTGATCGGCTTCGCCCGGTTTAATGGTGAATCTGTGGGGATTGTCGCCAACCAGCCTAATTTTATGGCCGGTTGTCTGGATATTAATGCATCTGATAAATGTTCACGCTTTATCCGCTTTTGTGACTGTTTTAATATTCCCATCCTGACATTTGTGGATGTACCTGGTTTCTTGCCGGGTACGGCCCAGGAATATGGTGGCATCATTCGCCATGGGGCAAAAATTATTTTTGCCTATGCTGAGTCCACGGTTCCTAAAATTACCATTACCACTCGTAAATCTTATGGCGGAGCCTACTGTGCCATGTCATCCAAGCAGCTTCGTTCTGATATCCATTTTGCTTATCCGACGGCGGAATTTTCAGTAATGGGTCCTGATGGCGCGGTTAATATTGTTTTCAATAAAGAGCTTAAAAATGCCGAGGATCCCATCGCTCGCCGGCAGGAATTGGTGGATGATTATCGACAGAAATTTGCCAACCCCTACCGGGCAGCCTCCTACGGTTTTGTCGATGAAGTGATTAAACCTGAAATGACCCGGATAAAAATTATTCGGGCATTGGAGATGCTCCAGGATAAAGAGCAGGAAAAACCATACAAAAAACATAGTAATATACCGTTGTAACAGTGACGGTAGAGGATTCTCAGGAAAATTGGTACCTTACTCCTGAAAGGCTGTCACTCTTTTCAGTACCCCCTTGAGGGGTGTAAAAAACAGGAAATTGTCGTAAATACATTCAGGATGTTCGGGCTTGGTTCATAGCGGCATTGGGTGCCGAACGAATCACCACGACGGTGATTCGCGGCACACACCTCGGAGCGGCACATGATGTGCCGCGAGAATGAGCGAGAGCCATGCCGGAACATCCTGATACCTTAATTTGGGTTGCGGGCAAAGCCCGCGTTAGATCCGGTTGTTAACGGGTATCATTCAGAAGGAGGGTAGAAACATGACCTGTAGTGAGCGTAAACAAGCATTCCAGCAACGCCAACAGCAGTGGCAGGAATTGGTTGATAAGGCCTGTGCCCGCTTTCCCGAACGCCGGGAAAATTTTGCGACCACCTCCGGTATCGAAATGAAGCGTTTGTTTACCCCGGAAGATGTGGAACAGGTAGATTATACCGAGGATATCGGCTTTCCGGGTATTTATCCTTTTACCCGTGGGGTTCAGCCGACCATGTATCGGGCTCGTTTCTGGACTATGCGTCAGTATGCCGGCTTTGGTTCGGCAGAGGAAACCAATAAAAGATATAAATACCTGCTGGAAAACGGCCAGACAGGTTTGAGCGTAGCCTTTGACCTGCCAACCCAGATTGGTTATGATTCCGATTTTGAGCTTTCTGAAGGGGAGGTAGGGAAGGTTGGGGTTGCCATCGATACCCTCGCTGATATGGAAATGCTTTTTGACGGAATTTCATTGGACAAAGTAAGCACTTCAATGACGATTAATTCCCCGGCGGCCGTCCTTTTGGCTATGTATGTGGCGGTAGCCGAGAAACAGGGGGTTGCTCCAGCACAACTTCGGGGCACTATTCAGAATGATGTCCTGAAAGAATACTTTGCCCGGGGTACCTACATTTTTCCTCCGTCACCGTCCATGAAAATTATCACTGATATTTTTGCCTTCTGCAAAGATACTTTGCCCAACTGGAATACCATCAGTATAAGTGGCTATCATATCCGTGAAGCTGGATCCACCGCGGTTCAGGAGGTTGCCTTTACCCTGGCGGATGGTTTGGCTTACGTTGATGCGGCAATTAAGACCGGGTTGGATGTGGATGTATTTGCCAAACGGTTATCCTTTTTCTTCAATGTGCATAATCCATTTTTGGAGGAAGTGGCCAAGTTCAGGGCTGCCCGTCGTCTCTGGGCCTGGCTGATGAAAGAACGTTTCGGGGCCAAGAAGCCAGCATCAATGATGATGCGTTTTCATACCCAGACGGCCGGTTGTTCCCTGACCGCCCAACAACCTGATAATAATGTGATTCGGGTAACCATTCAGGCCTTGGCAGCTGTTTTGGGAGGAACGAATTCTTTGCATACCAATTCCCGTGATGAGGCCCTTTGCCTGCCAACCGAGGATTCGGTGCGGATTGCTTTGCGGACCCAGCAGGTTATTGCCCATGAAAGCGGGGTTGCCGACAGCGTTGATCCCCTGGCCGGTTCCTACCTGATTGAATCTCTGACCAGTAAGATTGAAGCGCAGGCCCTGGCCTATATTAAGAAAATAGATGATCTGGGTGGAGTGGTTAAGGCCATAGAAGCTGGGTATATTCAGAATGAAATTGGCGACAGTGCCTACGCCTATCAGAAAGCAGTGGAAGCAAAGGAGCAGATTATTGTTGGGGTGAATAAATTTACCATTGAAGAAGCCCCTCCGGAGAATCTACTGACGGTCAAGGCAGAGATGGAACAAAAGCAGCGGCAGAAGCTGGCGCAGGTGAAAGAAAGCCGGGATAATGAAGCGGTGAATAAAGCTTTACAGCAACTGAAAGTCGTTGCTGAAGATGGAGGCAATCTGATGATTCCGATTCTGGCGGCGGTGAAATTGTATGCCAGTCTGGGTGAAGTTTGTGGGGTTTTACGTCAGGTATTTGGTGAATATCAGGAGCAGTAGTATTCCGGTTTGTTAAACATGGAGGGAAGAGGTATGGCTAAAAGGATAAAAGTATTAGTTGGCAAACCGGGTTTAGACGGTCATGACCGGGGAGCCAGAGTGGTCGCCCGGGCGTTGAGAGATGCCGGGATGGAGGTTATATATACCGGGATTCGGCAGACTCCCGAACAGATTGTGGCCACGGCGATTCAGGAAGACGTTGATGCCGTAGGACTCAGTTGTCTTTCAGGGGCTCATAATAACCTGTTTCCCAAGGTGGTGAACTTGTTGCGGGAGAAAGGTGCAGAGGATATCCTGGTATTTGGAGGCGGTATAATTCCAGATGGGGATATTGCCGGTTTGAAAGAGGCTGGTATCAAGGAGATCTTTCGGCCCGGATCTTCTACTGATGAAACCATAAAGTTTATTACCGACCAGGTGAATCAGTAACCCTGATTTTTTCTCGGTAGTTTTCATCCGAAAACAAAGATTTTCGGATGTGCCATCAGCTTTCAGCATTCAGCTTAACCAATTGTTTGTCAGGTACTTTTCTGAACGCTGATGGCTGAACGCTGAAAGCCTTCATCAGGAAATGGTAGTTTCCAGGTGACAACAGCTAATAAATTTTAAAAATATAAAACTAAAGAGGCTGTGATTGACTGCTATTATTGAAGGGATGCTGAACGGCAATGTCAGATCGCTGGCGAAGGCAATCACCATAGTTGAAAATGATCGTCCTGGAAAGAAAGAATTGCTCAAGGCGATTTTTCCCCGAACCGGCAATGCCTACCTGATTGGTATTACCGGGCCTCCCGGGGCCGGGAAGAGCACCCTGACCGATAAACTAATTGCCTTGTTGCGACAGCAGGGGAAGACCGTTGGGATTATTGCGGTTGATCCTTCCAGTCCTTTTTCCGGTGGCGCGATTTTAGGGGATCGTATCCGCATGCAACAGCATGCATTGGATGATGGAGTATTTATTCGCAGCATGGCGACTCGCAGCCATCTGGGGGGGCTGGCCAAGACCACTGTCGATGTCATTCACCTGCTTGATGCTGCCGGCAAGGATGTGATAATTGTTGAAACCGTAGGTGTTGGTCAGGATGAGGTTGATATTGTCAAAATTGCCCATACCACGGTTGTGGTGATGGTTCCCGGACTTGGGGATGCCGTTCAGATTGCCAAAGCCGGGGTGCTGGAAATAGCTGATGTTTTTGCGGTTAACAAGGCTGATCGGGAAGGAGCAGCGAAACTGGTAAACGAACTCAGGGCGATGCTTGATATGTCTACCGGGGATTGGAAGCCTGATATTTTTTCGACGGTTGCCAGGGATGATGTGGGAATTGCCGATTTACTGGCCGGCATTTACCAGCATCGGGAGTATGTTCATGGTAAAGGTCTGGATCAGGTAAAATTTAAATCTAACGTCCGACAGGAGTTGTGTACCTATCTGATGGATGGGATTATCGAGTTAGCAAACTCATATCCCGATTTTGAACAACTGGTGGATAATATCTATCAGAAAGAGATAACCCCATTGGAAGGGGCTGAAAAATTGTTTAAGAAAATGGGCGTCAAAAATAATTGGCTGACGACTGGAGGAGATGATGCTGAAAAAAATTGATCATATTGGTATTGCAGTTCATGATCTTGATGAAACATCAAAATTTTATCGTGATGTATTGGGGATGGAATTGCAGGGAGTTGACGAGGTTAAGAATCAAAAAGTCAAAGTTGCCTTTTTTAAAATCGGAGAAACAAATATTGAGCTGGTGATGCCCACCAGCGAAGATTCAGCGGTGGCAAAATATTTAGAAAAAAAAGGCGAAGGTATTCATCATATCTGCTATGCTACGGATGATATTGAGGCAGAAATCCAAAACATGAAAGCACACGGGGCTCGTATGATTGATGAATCTCCCCGATTGGGAGCCCATGGGGCGAAGGTTGCGTTTATTCATCCCAAAAGTTCCAAAGGTGTTTTGACCGAGTTGTCACAAAAAAAATAGCAACCTGTAGTTCCGGTAAAGTTATTGCCGCAACTTTCTGAGTTATTCTAAAAACAGCTGAAAGGAATTTCCAGGTCTGTTCCGGCATGGCTCTCGCTCATTCTCGCCGGCCGTCCATGGCCGGCTTCCGATGAATATCTGTGAATAGTAATATATAAATGTCACTTGACAAAGCCGGTGACTTGGGGTAATTGTATACAATATGATGATTTGCATGGCTATCCTCCGAGCTGGAGCAGTTTCTAATGCATAGGTATCCGGAACCGCTCAAGAAGCTGGTGGAACAGCTGATGAAATTGCCCGGGGTTGGGCGAAAAACTGCGGACCGTCTGGCTTTTCACATAGTTCGTATGTCGCCACCTGAAGCGATACGTTTGTCGCAGGCTATTCACGAAGTCACCTCCCGCCTGCAATTATGCTCTGATTGCCAGAATTTAACCGAGGTTGACCCCTGCCCTTTATGTTCTGATTCATCCAGGGATATCCGGCAGTTGTGTGTAGTTGAATTTCCTGCAGATGTGACGGCTATTGAAAAATCGGGAGCGTTTAAAGGCCGTTATTTTGTCCTCCATGGGGCAGTGGCCCCGTTACAGGGGGTAGGGCCGGAAGATCTGCGTTTGGATCGATTGAAGGGACTGGTTGTCCGCCAGCAGGTTCAGGAAGTAATTATTTCCACTAATTT
>DQWO01000226.1 GCA_011042595.1 Pseudomonadota bacterium | reverse complement strand
TGACTGGCCTTTGACCACCGGTGCCCGTTCAACCCCGTAATGTTTGGCTACAGTGGCCGTTCCGGAACCGAGCAGTCTACCTTTCTCCGTGCCCTTGCCAATCTCGGACAAAAGATTAAGCACGCCTTCGGCATCACCAAATTTCAGTTCTCCGGCATCCATGAGCACGCCCATAGTACAGCCGGTCTCCATGGTATCGGTGCCAAAATCATCATTCATCCGATCCATTCTGGCGATGGCATCGAGATCGGCAATCCCGCAATTGCCGCCATGGGCCCAGAGGGTCTCGTATTCCGGCTGTTTGGTGACAAAATTACCATTTTCATCATTAAAAGTGCCGGAACATTTTATAATGCAACCACTATGACAGGCGTGAGTGGCCGCGCCTTTGCCGCCGCGCTCCCCTTCCAAAGCGGCCAGGGTTGGGCCATTGATAGCTTCTGCTTGGTCAAACTGGCCTTTGGAACAATTGTAAGCGGGAAAGCAGCCAGCCTGGTTGGTAATATCCATCAGTATATTGGTTCCAAACGCCGGAAGACCCTGTCCGGTCATTTCCGAGGCCTTAACTGTTTCCACCAGTTTACGGTTCGCCTCTTTGAAAGCATCGGGAGCAACCGGCTTGCGCAGGGAGCTGCCTTCGGGATCGACCACAATAACTTTTATCCCTTTGGCTCCCATAACGGCTCCGACCCCACCTCGACCCGCGTGTCGGGTTGGCCGGAAATCAGTATCCGTAAAAGCTATTGTCGAGTTGGCAAAACCCTGTTCACCTGCTGGACCGATACTGATCATCGCAACCTTATCACCATACTCGGCCTTTATTTTTTCAACTAGATCGTAGTTTCCGAGCAGCCGAAATTCATTACATAAAGAGATCTGAACCCCACTTTTGTTGATATGAATCTTGTAAAGATCATCATTCTTTCTTTCGCCTTCCAGAACCACGGCCGCATATCCCAGCCGAGCCAGATATTGAGAAGCCTGGCCTCCGGCATTGGCCTCTTTGATGCCGCCGGTTAACGGACTTTTGCAACCTACCGAAATTCGGCCGGAAGTAGTGGCGGCCGAACCGCTCATCAGACCTGGAGCTAAAATCAGTTTGTTTTCCGGACCCAGGGGTTCGCACAAGGGAGGAACTTCTTCCCAAACCATAGTTGAAGTCAAGGCCCGCCCGCCCAAAGTGGCATAACGACCAACCGGGCTGGTGGTTGCATTGGGTCCACCCATGGCACCGACATCGATTCGTAAAATATTTTCCACTTTGACGCTCCTTTTTGCCGCAATTATGCAAGTTCATCCAGAAGGGAGGCGAAAAATAAGAAAAAAATTTTCAACTTCGTAGTGTATAAAAAAGTGATTGTCCAGTTCCATTTATACCGGAACCGGGCTATGGATTCTCAGCCGTATTTTTCCCTCTAAGCAGCCAGGCTGCCAGAGCCGGTAAGACAAATACGGCACCAAGCATATTTACCAGGAACAGAAAAGTTAAAAGTACTCCCATGTCGGCCTGAAACTGCAATGGAGACCAGATCCAGGTGGCAACCCCGATGGCCAGGCTTAAAGCCGTAACCAGAACTCCGTTTCCGGTAATATCCAGGGTTTTCTCATAGGCATTGCGAAAGGACTCGCCCCGATTCAGGATACTATTGAAACTGGCATAAATATAGATGCCATAATCAACCCCGACCCCAACCCCCAGGGCGACAATCGGCAGGGTGTTAACTTTTAAACCGATACCCAGAATTGCCATCAGCGCATACCCCAACAGGGAAACCAGCCCCAGGGGAAGTAAAATGCAGAGCACCGCCCGAATTGAGCGAAAAGCGATCAGACAAAATAGAATAACTGCGCCGTAAACATAGAGGAGAATGGGTGTCTGAGAAGCCTGAACTTCCTCATTGGTGGCCGCCATGACGCCCACGTTGTTGCCCATCAGGGCGATCTTCAGTTTATTACTCAGAACAGGGTGATCGTCTCGGTATTTTCTCGCTGCCGCCACAATTCTGGAGATGGTTTCGGCTTTATGATCCCGGGTAAAGAGGTAGATTGGCATGACGCTGACATCGGCATTCATCAGCCCACTTGCTGAGCTTATTCCCAGGAAACAACTGGCGATTGAGGGCTGGTTGGTCGGAAGAACCCGCCAGAAGGGTGAACCCTCATTCCACCCGGCATTAGCATAACGCAGATATTTGGCCAGGCTGACAGTATAAACAACACCATCAATATTTGCCAGAAACCATTCAAAATCATCGACCTCGGTCAAATTCTCATAATTAACCCCGGCATCGGCCTCGCCGCCCTCGATAAAAATCGACATGATATCGACCCCGATAGCGAATTTCTTAGTGATGAAAGCGGTGTCGAGATTATAACGTGAGTCAGGGCGCAATTCAGGGACCCCGGCCTGGGTGTCACCAATTTTGATGTCACTGGCTTTCCAGGCTCCCAAAAGGGCCAGGATCAGGCACAGGCCAATGATGCCGGCAGCGACGGGCCGGCTGGCAACGCTGGACAGCTTGCTCCAGATGGGTGCCATTAAAGCCGCTTTCCGCTTTAGTTTTTCCCGGTACATTTCATTGGCACTGACATAGGAGAGGACTACCGGCAAGAGAATCAAGTTAGTCAAAATGATGACGGCAACACCAATACCGGCGGTCATTGCCATCTCTTGAATGATGCGGATCTTGATCAGGAAGATGGTGGCAAAGCCGATAGTGTCGGTGGCCAGAGCCGTGAGACCGGGAATCAGCAACGAACTGAAGCTGGTTTTGGCTGCCTCAAGCGGGCTTTTTCCGGCAAAAAGTCCAGCTGAGTTGGCGCTGACCATCTGGACGCCGTGGCTTATGGCGATGGCAAAAACCAGAAATGGGACCAAAATACCCATTGGATCAATACCAAATCCCATAAGCGGCAACAGGCCAAGCTGCCAGATTACCGCAATTAAGGCAACTCCCAACAGAACCCCGGTTCGACGCAGGGAGAGGGTGTAGAAGTAAACCAGCAGGGCAGTTACCAGAAAGGCAATGCCGAAGAAGAGTACCACCCGGGCGGCACCATCGGTCATATCGCCCATAACTTTGGCAAAGCCGATAATGTGAATGTCGATGTTTTCAGTTTGATATTTTTCGCGGATATCTTCCAGGCGTTTAGCGACATTTAAGAGATTGAGTTTTTTTCCGGTCTGTGGGTCGATCTCCATAAGATCGGTTTTGACCAGGGCAGCGGTGAAATCTTTGGCCACGAGCCGACCGATATGGGTCGATTTAAGCAGGTTTGTGCGTACCTTCTGCAAAAATTCCGGGGTTGGGGAAAAATCTGCCGGAACCAGACTGCCCCCGGCAAAGCCCTCTTCAGTAACCTCGGTGAAGCGCGCGTTCGGAGTGAAGATTGAAATTACCCGACTACGATCAACTCCTGGCAGAAAGAAGACCTCTTCAGTTACCTTCTGGATTGCGGTAAAAAACTCAGGGGTGAATATGTCTCCCTTTTTGGGTGCCAGGGCGACGAGTATCTTGTTGGCGCCGCCAAATTCCTTTTGATGACGGACGTAGGTTTTCATAAACTCATGCTCCATCGGCACAAGCTTAGTGAACCCGGCATCAATCTTAAGATGACTGGCGGAGTAGCCCATAAAGATGGTTATCAGGACAAAAGCGATAATGACAAGGATACGATGGCGAAAAACCAGGGACTCGGCAGCGGGAATGATACGAGATAACATGTTTACCTTAATTTTCTAAGTTGATCTAAAAAAAAGCTGAAAGAGATTTCTCGAGATGTACGGGCATGGCTCTTGCTCATTCTTGCCGGCCGTCCATGGCCGGCTTCCGAGGCGTCTGCCGCGAATTACCATCACGGTGATTCGTCCGGCGGCCAATACCGCTACGAGCCAAGCCCGAACATCTTGTAAAGTTTAGTATTTCATTATTCTGCAATTTTGTGGATCTTCGCGCCCCGTTCTCCGGCTATAATAAGTGCACCGGATTTAGTTTCAACGACAGAGGTTAAGGATACCCGGTTGGGTTGTTTCAGGGTGAAACTTTTTCCATTGTCAGTGCTGGTCAGGATAACCCCACCCATTCCGGTGACGATTATGGTTCCGTTTTTAAGGGTAGCGGCATCGGTCAAAAGGGCGGTGGTCCCGGTTTCGATTTGTTTCCAGTTCTGCCCGCCGTTTTCAGAGCGGAATATATGGCCGCGCAGGCCATAGACGATAAGCTTTTCGCCATCAAGGGGCAGGATGCCGAAGAAAGAGCCTTCGTATGGGGATGGTAACTCCTGCCAGGTATGTCCGCCATCATTGGAGCGAAAGATAAAACCCGCTTCGGCGGCGATGTAGCAGGTTCCGGCGGCACTTCTGGCGATGCCGTTGAGATGATAGTCGAATGGTAGTGGTTCTTCATCAACGAGTGCTTTGTTGGCGACGATCTTATCCTGCTGGATAATAAATTCACTTGGCTGCCAGCTCTTGCCACCATTCTGAGTGACCATGAATTTTGCGTAAGCACCGACGGCGAAACCATAGTTTCCGGTTACAATAACATCAAACAGGGGCCGCTCTTCTTCCGGAGCCGAGTATTGAAGTTCCCAAGTCTCGCCACCATCCTCGGTAGCGAGAATAACCGCGCCATGTCCTACCGCCCAGCCGTGGCTGTCATCTGTAAAATAGATACTGGTAAGCATATCCCGGGTTGGAGTTTTAACCTGCCGCCAGCTTCTGCCATCGTTGTCGGAGAGGAGGATATGGCCGCGCCAGCCGACCGCGACTGTACGCTCTCCCGCAGCTACCAGATCAAGAATCAAGGTTTTTGCCGCCAGCGGCATTATGATGGCTGCCCGTTTACTACGGTCTGGTTGAGCCGCAAAGATTAAACTGGAGCTTATGGTGCCAATGAAAAGAGCTGAAAGCAGAACCCGGACAAGAGTTCGGCAGAACTGAAAAGTTCGTTTATTGGAAAAATCCATTTTGATCCTATAAAAAAACCCCGCCCATTATAGAGATCTGGAGCGGGGTTTTTTGTCAAGTTTTATATTTTAGCGTCTCCCGCTCCGGCGTAAGGCACTGGTGGAAAAGTCCTTGAGCGGGAAGTTCACGTTAAAGTTGTAGGTGCTTTTCTCTTCGTTGTCAAGATACATGAAGACATAGCGTCCGGCCTGGAGATCATAGTGGATATTAGAAGTACTCCATGAGCAGGGGACTTCATAGTAGTTTATGACAAAGGATTCGGAAAAACGCCACAACTGATCCCGGTTGTCATACTTGTCGGTGGCGATCACGCCCCAGGAATCTTCATCCAGATAGAATACCCGTTTTTTGTAGACATGACGTGTACCTTTTTTTAGGTTGGCTTCTACCACCCAGACCCGATGCAGCTCGTAACGCAGATATTCGGGGTTGTAGTGCATGGGTTTAATGATATCCTTATATTTCAGTTTGTCGCTGTGAAGTTTGTATGAGTTGTAGGCGACATACATCTCTTTTTTGCCGAGAAGTTTCCATTCATAGCGTTCGGGGCTGCCGTTGTACATCTCGTAATCATCCATCGTCCGCAGTCCGTCGGAACCGGTTCCCGGGGTATCGAAAGCAACCTGGGGGGCCCGTCGAACCCGGCGCTGACCAGGGTTGTAAGTCCAGGCTTTACGCGTCTCTTTTTTCTGGTTTAATGGGTCCCAGACAATCAGGATTCGACCGGCGACCCGGGGGGGGCCTAAGAGATCCATCTTGAAAAAGAGGATGATGTTATCCATCTTTTCTTCAGTCATCCCCGGCTGGGTGTATTGCCAGCGAACTTGAGTATTCTCGGTGCCGAGATTGTAGTCCCCGGATCTGGTTACTGGTGAGTAGACAAAGGTACGGTCGATAAAGTCGCCGCGCCAGTGAACCAGATGGTTCCAGATTGCTTCCAGACCGTTTTTCGCAATCGGGAAGGGCAGGCCCTCAGCCGCATGCACGATGCCGTTGCCATCTTCAGTCAGCATTGCTGTCTGGGCCACTCTTTTGGTCGCGTCGTAGATGCGCTGTGGAGCTGAGGCGCTGCGGTGGGTGGGATAGACATTCAGGTAATAGTCCGGGTCAGCTTTGAGCAGGGCTTTATGACCTTCGGTAAGCTGATCAGCGTATTTCGCCATATTGGCACTATTAATCTTAAAAAGAACTTTGTCATCCGCGAAAGGATCAGGATGGTGATCGCCGGGTTTATAGCCTGCCGGGGGTTGAGTTATACCGCCGGTCCAGGCCGGAATCGTGCCGGCGGCGTTGCCGGCCATTTCACCACCCACAGGGGTGAGATCTTTTCCCAGACGGGCTGCCTCTTCCGCCGAAATCTTAGCTTGAACCCCGGATGCACAGAGCATTACGGTGAACAGCAGGACAGTCAAAAAGCCTATAGTTTTTCGCATACTTTTCTCCTTGAAAATATCGGTAAATTAAATTTTAGAAACTGTATTTAACGTTGCAGCTGATGAAATCCCGGTCATTGATCCGGTTGTAAGCCCCGGCACCGAAATAGTTGGTATAGCTCAGGTCAGCCGTCCACGATGAGAGATAATTCGCACCCAGGCCAAAAGTGACCGCTTTGCGACGTTCCAGAAAAGGCCCGCCCACCGGGCTGATAC
>DQWO01000061.1 GCA_011042595.1 Pseudomonadota bacterium | reverse complement strand
TTGGTCGTTATGGCCCTGCTGGCACCGCAGCTGGCGCCCTTTGATCCCTGGCAGATCGATTTGCCCGGTGAACTGGAGGGGCCAAGTATGGTTCATTGGTTGGGCCAGGACCAGTTGGGTCGTGACATTCTCAGTCGGATTATTTATGGCAGTCGGGTTTCCCTGCTGGTTGGCATCATTGTGGTAGGCTTTTCCCTGGTTTTTGGCTCCCTGGTGGGTGCCTATGCGGCCTATAAAGGGAAATTGTTGGATGCTGTTTTGCTGCGGGTTATGGATGTGATGCTGGCATTTCCCGGGATTTTGCTGGCCATCGCTCTGATCAGTATTATGGGACCGTCTTTAAAAACAGTGATAGTGGCTCTCTCCGCCATGGGTTGGGTTGGCTATGCCCGGCTGACCCGGGGGCAGGTGTTGGCGGAAAAAGAGAAAGAGTATATCCTGGCCGCCCGGGCTTCGGGTGCCGGCAGTCTGAGAATCATTGTTTTACATTTGTTGCCGAACCTGGCCGCCCCTTTAATTATTGAAGCAACTTTCGGTATTGCCGGGGTCATCCTGGCGGAATCATCCTTGAGTTTTCTGGGCCTGGGTCCCCAGGACCTGCCGACCTGGGGTGGGGCGCTCAACGAAGGGGTTCGCTATTTGCTGTTTGCGCCCCATCTCTCTCTGTTTCCCGGACTGGCGGTGATGCTTACCGTGCTGGCCTTTAATTTTCTCGGTGATGGTTTACGGGATTATCTTGACGTGCGAAAGTAGTGTTGGTGAGCGAATGCAAATCATCGATGTTCCCAGCCCGAATTTTGATGAACGGCCCGCTGGAGTTGTGATCAGCCTGGTGGTGATCCATTCTATCAGCCTGCCTCCCGGTGAATTTGGCAACGGTCGGGTTATTGATTTTTTTTGTAATCGATTGCCGGTGAATGAACATCCTTTCTTCCGGGAAATATCCGGACTTAAGGTCTCCACCCATTACTTTATTGATCGCCAGGGGGTGATGATACGTTTTGTGGCGGAAGAAAAGCGGGCCTGGCATGCCGGGGTCAGTCGCTTTGCCGGGCGGGACAACTGCAATGATTTTTCTCTCGGGATTGAACTGGAAGGTGATGACTTTCAGCCCTTTGCCAACCTTCAGTACGAAAGCCTAAATCTGCTGCTTAAGGATATTTACCACCGCCACCCGCAGGTGAACCGAGATCTGGTGGTGGGTCATGCGGATATTTCACCCGGCCGTAAAACGGATCCAGGCCCCTTTTTTCAGTGGGAAAGGGTGGCAAAATAATGAATGTTGCCCAATTGGTGATGATGGGGGTGGAAGGTGTGACCCTGACCCCGGCTGAAAGGGAAGTGTTGGCTGAGACGCCGCCTGGAGGAATCATTCTTTTCAGTCGTAATTGTCCCAGTGCTTCGGCTTGTGCTGATCTGGTGGCTGAAATCCAGGGGTTTAATCATTCTGGGGCGCCACCGTTACTTATTGCTATTGATCAGGAATTCGGGCCGGTATGCCGGCTTCGGGATGGGATGCCGGTTTTTCCCGGAGCAAGTGTGCTGGGAGAAAAAGGCGAATTGTCTGTCACTGAGATGACGGCCTGGAATATTGGCCGGTGTCTTGCTGGTTTTGGCATTAATGTGAACCTGGCGCCGGTAGCTGATTTATCCTGTTCCGGCAGCCGGGTGTTGGCTGACCGCTGCTTTGCCGCTGAACCCTCAACCGTAGCCAGTCAGGCATGTGCTTATGTCAGGGGGTTGCAGCAGGCCGGATTGGCTGCCTGTGCCAAACATTTCCCCGGCCATGGGTCAGTGACCGATGACAGTCATGCCATGTTGCCGGTTTCATTCCTGACCTTGGATGAACTGCTATCATCCCATTTGCGGCCATTTAGGGCGGTGGTTGATACAGGGGTTAAAATAATCATGACCGCCCACATCCTGTTTTCAGAAATTGATTCTTCTTTGCCGGTGACTCTTTCAAACTTTTTTCTCAACCATCTTTTGCGCCATCAACTGGGCTTTGGCGGCATTATCCTTTCTGACGATCTCGATATGGCGGCCATGGAGAGCGGCAATGATCTGGCGAAGGTCATGTGCCAGGGCTTGAAGGCTGGACTGGATATGGTTTTATGGGGACGAAATTTAAAGAAAGGGGATGACCCGCGCCGCGTTTTGTCCCGGCTCCAGAAAATGATGGATGATCAAGACGCTGAGATGCAGGGTCAGTTTGCCGGCAAACAGAAAAGGCTGCTTGATTTACGAAACTGGCTGGGGAAGTGATGGGTAATGGATAAAGATGTATATGATCAGTTTGGGAATTGAACAACTGCTGAAGAGCTCTGCTCATTTGCTCAAGGGCAAAAGATTTGCTTTTTTGACCCATGCGGCCGCCTGTGTCCGGAGTGGATCATCCTCCCTGGCGGAAATTATGGCGGCTTTTCCGGGTCAATTGCAGGCGGCCTGGAGTCCCCAGCATGGTTTCTACGGGGTGAAACAGGCAAATATGGTTCCCTCGAAGGATTTGTTGGACCCCCTGACTGGTGTACCGGTTAAAAGCCTTTATGGTGACCGGCGGCAGCCTGCGCCGGAGATGTTCAGCGATATTGATCTGGTCCTGGTTGACCTGGTGGATGTGGGTTGCCGTGTCTATACCTATCTCTGGACCCTGGTGCTGGTCATACAGTCGGCTGCCGAAGCTGGGGTGCCGGTTATGGTTCTCGACCGGCCGAATCCCCTGGGTGGGGAAAAGGTCGAAGGCAACCTGATGCGGTCTGAAAACTCGTCTTTTGTCGGTCTTTATCCTCTGCCTATGCGCCATGGAATGACCCTGGGTGAACTGGCCGGTTATTTCAATGGCGTTTATGGTTTTGGCTGTCAGTTGACGGTTGTCCCCATGGACGGCTGGCAGCGGCATATGTTCCTGGAAGAAACCGATGTTTTCTGGGTGCCGCCGTCGCCGAACATGCCGACGATGAATACTGTCCTGGTATACCCGGGCCAGGTTCTTCTGGAAGGGACAAACCTTTCCGAAGGTCGTGGGACCACTACACCTTTTGAAATCTTCGGGGCGCCTTTCATTGAACCGGAGCGGCTGCTGGCTGAAATTGACCGGCGGGTGCTTCCAGGCGTTTTTCTGCGCCCAACCTATTTTTCTCCCACTTTTGACAAATGGTCAGAAAAAGTGTGTGGAGGGTTGCAGATACATGTTACTGACCGCCGAATTTTTCAGCCATATCTTTTCAGTCTGGAGTTGTTGCGGCTGGCGATGAAATTATATGGTGATCAGTTTGCCTGGTTGCAGCCGCCCTATGAATACGAATATAAAAAGTTACCTATTGATATTCTGACTGGCGATGAAAGGATTCGCCTGGCCCTGGAAAAGGGTGATGATGTTGTTTCCCTGGATGAATCGTGGCTTCCGGGGTTGCAGGAATTCTGTAAGCGACGTCAGGAGTTCCTTTTATACTCAACTTTCTGAGTTGCTCTAAAAACAGCTGAAATAAATTTTCAGGGATGTTCCGGCATGGCTCTCGCTCATTCTCGCCGGCCGTCCATGGCCGGCTTCCGAGGCGTCCGCCGCGAATCACATCGTGTGATTCGTTCGGCGGCCAATACCGCTATGAGCCAAGCCAGAACATTCTGTAATGTATTCCTGGCAATGCATGTCAGAAAGTTAAGTTTTATATTAACGGCATAATGCTGTCGGGATTATAGCGCGATAAAAATGATGAGGTGATAACCATTGTCAGAACCAGATAAATGTATGAGCATGGCTGAGGCTATCAGTCGCTTTGTCAAGCCGGGCTGCCATCTTTCCATTGGTGGTTTTACCCTGAACCGAAATCCCATGGCCGCGGTGTACGAAATTATCCGCCAGCGGATCGACAACCTCCACCTCTACGCCCATTCAAACGGTCAGGGGGTTGATGAGCTGATAGGTGCTGGCTGCGTGCGGGCAATTGAAATTGCCTATGGCGGCAATGGTCGCTTCGCCCCCACCTGCATTCGTTTTCGTAAAGCCATTGAAACCGGCCAAATCCATTTTGAAGATTATTCCAATTACCAGATGACCCTGCGGTTTATGGCCGGGGCTATGGGAGTGCCGTTTCTGCCAACCACTTCCGGATTGGGAACCGATATTTTGCAAAAATGGGGTTTTTCGCCGGAATTCAGGGAAGCGGAAACCCGTTTGCCCCGGGAAAAGCTTTTGGTTATGGACAATCCTTTTCGTCGTCAGGATGAAGATCCGCCAAAAGTGGTTTTGCTTCCGGCGGTTAATCCAGATGTGACCATTATCCATGTGCAGAAGGCCGGTCGAGAAGGAACCGTCAGTATAAATGGGTTGACTTTTGCAGACGTGGAACAGGCTAAAGCCGCCCGACACTTGATTGTGAGCTGTGAAGAACTGGTGGAGGAAGATGAAATGCGGCTCGAACCGGGTGAAAACCAACTCCCTTTCTTTCTGGTGGATGCCGTGGTACACCAGTTTTATGGTGCCTATCCCACCGCCTGCTATGGCTGTTATGATTATGACCCACAATTTTTAAAGATGTATCAGCGGCTGGCTAAAGATGATGCCTTGTATGCCTCCTATCTGGGTGAATATGTGTACGGAGTTGACAACCACCAACAGCTTTGCGACCTGGTTGGCCGGGAGCAGCTGCAGCGAATAAGGGCTGTCAATCCTCAGGGCTATGCTGCCGGTCTGGATCGAAGGTGATGATGGACTATACTTTAACTGAGATGATGGCCGTGGTTGCCGCCCGGGAAATCAGGGATGAGGAAATCGTTTTTTGCGGTACCGGGATATCCATGCTGGCGGCCATGGCCGCCAAGCATATCAGTGCCCCCCGCAGTGTCATTTTTTTCGAAACCGGGGCTATCGACTCATTGCTTGAGGAAATTCCCCTGGCGGTAGCTGATTCCCGGGTGATGTACCACACTGCTCTCAATGGAGGTCTTGCCGATGCTTTTGCCACCATGCAAAACCCTTTCACCGGTCCCCGGGTGGTGGGAATTCTTGGCGCGGCCCAGATTGATCCTTTTGGGAATCTCAACTCGACAGCGATTGGTGATTATGACCAGCCACGGATACGCTTTTCCGGAAGTGGTGGGGCCTGTGACGTGGCTTCTTTTGTCGGTCGGACGATTATTTTTATGCGTCAGGTCAAGGGACGGTTTGTAGAAAAACTTGATTATCTCACCAGCCCCGGTTATCTTGATGGTAATGGCAGCCGTCAGCGGGCCGGGCTGCGTCCGGGTGGGCCGGAACTGGTGGTAACCGATAAAGCCGTTTTTCGTTTTGATGAAAAGAGTAAAAGGATGTACCTGGCTGGTTATTATCCGGGCATCAAAGTGGCTGAAATCATGGAGACGGTCGAATTTCCCCTGGATTGTAACCGGGCGGTACCAGTTCCCGCGGTGACGGATAAAGAACTGCAGATCCTGCGGCAGAAATGTGATCCCCAGGGACTTATTCGTTAACGGGGTAGTTGTATTTTCTGATCCGATTACTTCTCTGCCAAAATTATGGAGGTAATACTCATGAAGATTATCAAATGGGGCGTGATTGCCATCGGCGTTGTAGTTGTTCTCTTGCTTGCCACCATCATTATCGTTCCACATGTCGTTGATGTGCAGAAATATAAGCCGCAAATTGAAAAAATGGCCTCTGAGGCGACCGGACGGCCCTTGACTTTGGGGGGGGAGATTAAAATTTCCCTCTTTCCCTGGGTTGGAGTATCTCTTGCCGATCTGCACTTGGGAAATCCTCCGGGGTTTAAGGATAAGGATTTACTGACCGTAAAGTCTTTCGAGTTCAGGGTCAAACTTCTGCCTCTGCTGACCAAAGATATCCAGGTGAAAAAACTGCTCCTGGATGGGGCGTACCTGTCCCTGGAAAAGTTGAAAGATGGCCGGGGAAATTGGGAGGGCATCGGGCAGTCAGATCGTAAAGCTGTTGCTCAAAGCAAGAAACAATCTTCAAAAGAATCAGCCACTGGCTTGCCGATCAAATCACTTATCGTTGGTGAAATTGCCATTACCAACGGTGTGCTTATCTGGGAAGATCATGCGGTAGAAGTGAAAAAGGAAATTTCCGCCATCAACCTTCGGGTTCAGGATGTTTTCCTTGATAAACCGGTGCACCTTGCATTTTCGGCTGATGTGGATGGTCAGCCCGTGAGTTTGAAAGGCAAGGTCGGCCCTTTGGGTAAGACCCCTGGAAAAGGAACTATTCCCCTGGATTTTGTTTTGAAAGCCATGAACCAGCTGAATGTGAGCATTAAAGGCAAGCTGGTTGATCCTCTCAGCAAACAGACATTCGACCTTAATCTGAATATTTCACCCTTTTCGCCCCGTAAGCTGGCATCAGCATTCGGTCAGGCTTTTCCGCTGCAAACGGCCGATCCGCAGGCATTGGATCGCCTGGGAATTCATGCCAGGATAACTGGAAGTCCCGAGGATATTGCCATCAGCGATGGAACCATGGAGCTGGATGATTCCCGGGTGATATTTTCTGCACATCTCAATGAACTTTCTCGGCCGCGGATACAATGTGACCTGGATCTGGACCAGATTGACCTCGACCGCTACCTGCCACCGGCAGCGGAGAAATCTACTGCGGCGGAAAAAACATCGGCATCCGCGGCAAAAAAAACAGCAGAGAAGAAAGAGCCGTCCAGTGTTTCTGCTACCGGAAAAAAGAAGATTGATTATGTT
>DQWO01000271.1 GCA_011042595.1 Pseudomonadota bacterium | reverse complement strand
GGTCAGAAAGCTGAGGTGGAAGCGTTTATCCGGTGCTGGCGCCAGGCGCAGCAAGACAATCGTGATGTTGGTTCCCAAGAGAAGGAGGGAGTTTTTACCGGCAGTTACTGCCTTAATCCGGTAACCGGTCGAAAGATGCCCATTTACCTGGCGAATTTTGTTTTGCTTGAGTATGGTACCGGGGCAGTTATGGCGGTGCCGGCCCATGATCAGCGGGATTTCGAATTTTCCCGGATGTATGATTTGCCGATTATTGTCGTGATTCAACCGGATGGAGAAGCGCTTAATCCTGAAACAATGGTGGAAGCATACACCGGTTCCGGAAAGTTGGTAAATTCCGCTTCTTTTGATGGCCTGGATAATCAGAAAGCCCTGGAAGAGATTGCCGCCTACCTGGAAAAACAGGGTAAGGGTAAAAAAACTATCACCTATCGTTTGCGTGACTGGGGTATTTCCCGCCAGCGGTATTGGGGAACTCCAATTCCCATCATATACTGTGATCACTGTGGTGTTGTGCCGGTTCCGGCGGCGGATTTGCCGGTGGTATTGCCGGAAAAGGTAGATCTGCGTGGCTCCGGTGGCTCCCCCCTGGCGGCGATGGCGGATTTTGTTGAGACCAGTTGTCCCCTTTGTGGAAAAGCAGCCCGGCGTGAGACTGATACCATGGATACGTTTGTTGAATCATCATGGTATTATAGCCGCTATGCCTGTGCCAACTATGACCAGGCCCCTTTTGATAAAAAGGCGGTTTCCTACTGGTTGCCGGTTGATCAGTATATCGGCGGCATTGAACATGCAATTTTGCATTTGCTCTATTCCCGTTTTTTTACCCGGGTTTTGCGTGATCTTGGCTATATTGACTTTTCAGAACCATTTACCCATCTGCTGACCCAGGGAATGGTGATCAAGGATGGGGCCAAGATGTCCAAGTCCAAGGGTAACGTGGTTGATCCCGATGCCCTGATCAAAAAATATGGCGCGGATACGGCCCGGATGTTCAGTCTGTTTGCGGCCCCGCCCGAGTTGGATCTTGATTGGAATGAACAGGGGGTTGAAGGGGCATCACGCTTTTTACATCGTCTTTGGCGGCTGATATACGCGGTCCTGCCGATGATCAAGGATGTTTCGCCCTATGTCGGTTCTTTTGGGGATCTGCCTGAAAATGTGCAGGTTTTACGACGGAAAACCCACCAGACGATTCAAAAAGTGCGACTTGATATTGAAGAGCGGTTTCATTTCAATACCGCTATCAGCGCGGTCATGGAACTGGTTAATACCCTTAAACCTTTTGTCGAAATGCCGGATGTTGATGATCAGGTTCTCCGCCAGGTTATCCGGGAGGCCGTGGAGACGATTTTGGTGCTGTTGGCCCCGATTGTTCCTCATATTACGGAAGAGTTGTGGCAGTGTCTGGGGCAAAAAACCGAACTGGCCGCATTCCAGGTGCCGGATTATGATCCTGAGTCAATCAGAATTGATACCATAATGATGGTGGTTCAGGTAAATGGCAAGGTTCGTGATCGGTTGAGTGTAGATGTGGCGATCAGCCGCGAGGAGCTGGAACCTCTGGTTATGGCCAGTGATAAAGTGCGGAAATATCTGGCCGGGAAGCCGGTAAAAAAGTTTATTTTCGTGCCGAAAAAACTGGTAAATATCGTTGTCTGATTTAGCTTTTTTAAGGTACAAGGTTAAAGGCTAATAGAAGGGGGTCACATCATTAGAAAAATAGCCATACTCCTTATTGTTGTCCTTTTCCTGCCAGCCTGTCTGGGATATCATTTCCGTGGTTATGAAAATAGTCTGCCGGCGGATATTAAAACTGTCGCTATCATGCCTTTTGGTAACCATACCTATGAGAGCCTGGTGGAAACGTTTATGGTAAACTACCTGGTGAATGAGTTCTCCCGCAGCAAGCGGCTTAAGGTGGTTGGTGAGAAGGATGCTGATCTGGTTATCAGCGGCGCGGTTTTGAGTGTTTCCACCAACAGTATTTCCTACGGTGGTGATGATCGGGCCTATGAATACCGGGTAAGGGTGAAAATTGAGGTGGAGGCCCGTGATGTTCGCCAGGATGTGGTCATCTGGCAGAATAACAGTATGAGCGAAGTGGAAGAATATCACACCAGTGGTGTTCCCAACGATGTCCAGATCCAGAAGCGCATGGCTATTCAAAAAGTCTGCAAGGTGCTGGCTGAGAATGTTCATGATCGATTGTTTATTGACTTTTAATGTTGTCCCGTCTTGATCAAAGCCTGAAGCAGGCTGCCTTAACAGAGGCTGAATTTGGTTGTTGCCTGGTCTATGGCCAGGAAAATTACCCGGTTTCCTACCTTTTTTCTTCCCTGAAGAAACTCATCCAGCAGCAAGAGACCATAACTGTTGAACAGTATGATTATTCGCAGGTTTCCCTGGAAGAGGTCCTTCCCAACTGGGATGCTCTGTCACTGTTTGCCGAAAAAAAAATTATAGTCCTGAGTCACCTGGATCGGCTGAAAAAAAATGATGCCAAACTGTTGAAAGAATGGTTGGACGCTCACCATGATGCCAGCGGTCTATTTTTGTTTCTTACCGCGGTGAAGGTAGATGGCCGTTTGCCGTTGGTTAAATCGGTAAAGAAATGTGGGGAAGTAATAAAAACTGATCATTTACCGCCGGCTGAAGTGCGAAAGCTGATGGTTAGACATGGGGAAGAATATGATGTCAGTTTTGCCCCCCAGGTGATTGATACCCTGGTACATTATCATGATGGAAATCTTCAGCTTATTTTCCGTGAGGCGGAGAAGTTAGCATTGTTTGTCGGTCCTGGGGGGGTGGTTAACTCTGAGGAGCTTGAACTGCTGGGTTGTGGTACTGCTGCCGGAAATATTTTTACCCTGGTTGATGAACTCGGCGCCGGTAATGTTAAGGCATCATTGCAGCTACTTAACCGGTTGTTGCGGGATAAAACAGTGCCGTTGGTTATCCTGAGTATGGTAGCCCGTCACTATCGCCTGCTGGCCCTGGCATCAGCCCCGTCCAGCCGCGGTAAATCGGCGGGTGATTTGGCCCGAACATTGAGGGTGCCGCCCTTTGTGGCCCAAAAAATCCGCCGCCAGCTGAACAAGTTTTCTTTGTCCAGGCTGTCTGATAGTTTCTCGCTGCTCTCTGAAGTGGATTACCGCCTGAAATCCTCAGCCATCCCTGAATCCATTATCATGGAGGATATGGTTCTGACTTTATGTCGGGGGAATGCGCGTGATTCCTGACCTTGAAGCCAGTTTTTCCCTTTTGCGGGAGCGCTCGGTACCGGTTCATATTGTTGGTCATAGCGTTGCCGTTGCTAAAACTGCCCTGTTGTTGGGTGAGGCTTTGAATGCCATTGGCCGGCAGCAAAATATGGCATTGTTGGCAGCAGCCGGCGTGCTGCATGATATTGCCAAGTTTGCAACCTTGAAAACCGGCGAAGATCACGCGCAGGTAGGTGCTGACTGGCTGGCTGAAAAAGGCTTGAAGCCGGTAGCATGGGTGGTCAGGCACCATGTACGTCTCCAGCTGGATCTGCTTCAGCCTGTTGATGAAAAAGAGTTGGTGTTCTATGCCGATAAAAGGGTGCAGCATGAAAAGATTGTTACTCTGGCACAGCGCTTTATTGATTTGCAGGATCGCTATGGGAAAAACGTGGCGGGATTAGGTTCTCTGGAGAAAATGAAAGAGATTACCTTGGGGCTGGAAAATAAGATTTTTACCGGCCTTTCCTGGTTGCCTGAAGAGATGGAATTCCAAGTTGGATCAGTGGAAAGGAATTATCCCGGTCTGATCGGTCATTACTACCAGCAACTGGCGGAATTGTATGAAAAATATATTGACAACCATCCGGAGATCTAGTAAGTAATGTCCTCTTTTTGCCATATTGGCATGGACTTGTGTTGTTAATATATTTCATTATTTTATCTTGGAACTGCCCGGTTGGGGGTAGGACGATTTATTCAAGTTGATAGGAAGAAGGGGTTTAGATGGAAATCAAGGTTATTGATAATGACGTTGAACGGGCGATTAAATTACTGAAAAACAAGCTGAATAAATCCGGCTTATTCCGTGAGTTGAAAAAACGGCGGCATTATGAAAAACCCAGTGTTCGCAAGAAAAAGAAACATATAGAAGCCCTCAAACGCCTGGCCAAAAAACGGCGATATGGCATAAGTTAGCATCTTTTGTAGTAGCTATAAATAAAAAACCGGCTGTCACTTTGACAACCGGTTTTTTTATTGGTCAGGCAATGCCCGCTCAGGTCTTTTTGTGTCTTTGGTTTTTGGAGTTGACCATAATATTTATCGGTTTAAGGTCGGCTATTTCCCGATTGTCAACCTGGACATAGGAGGCAATGATTACCATGTCACCTTTGCGGGCTTTACGGGCGGCAGCGCCATTAATACATATTTCTCCACTGTCAGCTTTTCCCTCGATGACATAGGTTGAAAACCGTTCTCCATTGGTGAGATTGTAGACGTGAACCAGCTCATATGGCAGGATATCCGCTGCATCAATCAGGGTTTTGTCAATGGTTATGCTGCCTTCATAGGCGAGGTTGGCATCGGTAACCGTGGCTCGATGGATTTTTGATTTAAACATGGTTCGCAACATGATGTCCTGCTCCTCTATGGCAATAATATGTTGTCAATAAGTCTGGTTTTCCCCACCCGGGCAGCTAAAGCGATGACTGCCACTTTTTCTATCTGTTCAATTTCCACCAATGTTTCCGGATCACAAACTGCCAGGTATTCGAGTTGGCAGCTGCGATCAGCATCTGCTTGAATCGTATTCCTGACGGTTTGCTGCAGGATTGATGATTGGCGTTCTCCCTGCTTGAAAGCTTCACGAGCCCGGAAAAGACCGCGAGACAGGGACAGCGCTGCCTTCCTTTGGGATGGTGAGAGGTAAGTGTTCCGGGAGCTCATGGCCAGGCCGTCCGCTTCCCGGACGATGGGAACCCCGATAATTTCAATGGGAAAGTTGAGATCGTTTACCATTTGCCTGATGGTGGCCAGCTGTTGATAGTCTTTTTCACCAAAAAATGCTTTGTGGGGAAGTGTGAGATTGAAAAGTTTGGCCACAACCGTTGTTACCCCGTTAAAATGACCGGGACGATGAGCGCCGCATAAGCCTCTGGTAATCTCCGCAACGGATACTTCTGTCTGAAATCCTGCTGGATAGATGTCTGACATCCGGGGACTGAAGATTATATCAACTCCGGCTTGTTCACAGGTTCGGCAGTCGCCTTCAAAGTCCCGGGGGTAGATATCAAGATCTTCCCGGGGGCCGAACTGCAGCGGATTGACAAAAATGGAAACAATCACTATCTCGGCTGTCGGGCGGGCTTGTTCCATCAGGGTAGCATGACCCCGGTGCAAATAGCCCATGGTCGGGATCAGGGCAATAGTTTTTCCTGCGGCCCGCTGGGCCAGTACATATTGTTGTATTTGTTTAGGGTCTGTAAAAATCTTCATTTTAATGAAAACTGTGTTTTTCAGTGGGGAAGCTGCCATCCTTGACTTCCTGGTGGTATTGTTGGAGTGCTTTGATAATTTCCGGTCCCAGGTTGGCATATTGTTTGACAAAAGAGGGTCTGAAACGATCAAAAAGACCTAAAAGGTCATGAAGCACCAGCACCTGTCCGTCACAGGTAGGACCAGCGCCGATGCCGATGGTCGGGATGTTGACTGAACTGGTGATTTCCGCGGCAATATCAGCGGGGACGCATTCGATAACCAGTCCAAAGGCTCCCGCATCAGTAACGGCTTTGGCATCTGCCAGCAGCCTTTCTTTTTCCCTTTGAACCCGGAAGCCGCCCAGCTGATTGACAGCCTGGGGGGTCAGGCCGATATGGGCCAGTACTGGAATTCCGATGGTTACCAGGGCCTCAATGGTGGCAGCCATGGAAATACCGCCTTCCAGTTTAACTGCTGTTGCCCCGGTTTCCTGCATGATCCTGCCGGCCTGACGTTTGGCATCTTCAATGCTGATCTGGTAGCTCATGAACGGCATGTCGATAACCACCAGGGCACGGCTGTTTCCCCGCATGACAGCTTTTCCGTGATAGATCATTTCATCGACGGTAACCGGCAAGGTATTAGGATAACCGGCAACCACCACTCCAACAGAATCTCCCACCAGGATCATATCAATGCCGCTCTGGTCAAGGAGACGGGCAAAGGGGTAATCATAGCCGGTAACCATGGAGATCTTTTCTCCCCTGTTTTTCATTTCCTGGATCTGGGCGATGGTAACAGGTTTATCTGCCATCGGAGTTCTCCTTTAGTTTTTGTCATCAGCCATAAGAAAAGCCTGCCGGAAATGAAATGGCAGGCTACACAGCGAACCGGGACGGGGCAAAGTTGCCAGCCAGATTCGCAAATAACGATACGGTTGTGTATGACCTACCGTCTCAGTCCCCCCATGATCGGGGATCCAAGCGGTTTTATTGCGGTCAGGGGCTTATGATCCGGGCCCCAATAGTTTTCTTAATTACAGCGATTAGCTTTTAGCCATTAGCTGTTAGTTCAATGATTACAAGACGTTTACTATTATAAATTATTACCCGTTAGGTTTTATTGCTAATGAACGTAATGCCTTGATTTTTTAAAGCTAATAGCTAATCGCTAAAAGCTAACTACGGTTTAGCCATCGATTCAATGGCCAAGCTGGAAAGCCAGCTGACAGTCGATTCCGCTGGAACCCGGCTGGTATTAAGTACCACGTGGTAATTC
>DQWO01000013.1 GCA_011042595.1 Pseudomonadota bacterium | reverse complement strand
TTCAAAATCACCTGGTAAATGATAACTCCAACCAGGGCGGCACCGTAACCACCGACCCCGACAAAAAAGGAGCCGCCGAGACAGACCAGACCGACATAGTTGGCAAGAAAATCAAAGGCCATTGATAACAGCGCATAGATACAGACAATCAAAAGCACCTTCTGCCAATAAGGGAAAAAATGGAGAATTAACGGAGCCAGAAGCAGTCCAGCGATAAGCAACACGCGAGGGGCCATAAGATATGACATCTCACGCCATGACGATAAGGCGTAAATACCATCGGAACGAACCTTGATACCACGATCAATCCTCTCTTTACGCATTCCTGTTTTCATTTTTCAAACTCTCTCTTCAAGCTCTTTATGTTTACCGAAAAAACCTGACGGTTTTAAAATCAGGGTCGCAATGATAGCCCCTAAAGTAACCACCATCTGAAAATGGGTGGCCAGATAGGTAACCGTAATAACCTGGAGAAAACCGAGAACAAAAGCCGCCATGATGGTACCACCCCAGCTGCCGATACCGCCAACCATACAAACAGCCAGGGCAAAAATCAGGGTGTTGTAACCGGCCTCAACCACAATACTGCCCAGCGGAAAAATCATCAATGCGGCCAACCCGGCCATGGCCGAACCCAAGGCCATGGACAGGGTGGCAGTCATATCGGAGTCGATGCCGAGCATCATCGCCGCCCGCTCATCCTGAGCAATCCCGCGCAAGGCGAGACCGGTTTTCGTAAACTTGGTAAAAGCCCAGGCGGCCACCAACATCACCAGGCCGACAGCGACCACCATCAAACGCTGGTAATCAATCGGCACATCGCCGATAAAGACCATCCCTTCGAAGAGCACCGGCAAGGTAAAGGTGGTCCCTTTAAAACCGAGCCAGCGAAAAGTTTCGATCAGCGCCACCCCAATCGCATAAGTGGCAATAATCTCGTTCATATTCATGCCCCGGATACGTTTCAAAATCACCTGGTAAATGATAACTCCAACCAGGGCGGCACACCCTAAAGATAACAGCGCCGACGGCAGAAAAGGCAAATGTAGTTTATGCATCATGATCCAGGCGACAAAACCGGTAAAGACAAAGATAGCTCCATGGGCAAAGTTGGGCAGTCGACTGATGCCGTAAACCAGGGTGAAGCCAAAAGCGATGAGGATCAGTTTAAAGCTGTTAACAATCCCGTAAATTAAAATTTCCACCAGTAAGCCTCACATTATAAAAAAGACTAAACCAAAGCCGGTCTATCCGGAACCAAAAAGACAAAAGCCAAGTTCAGTATTCACCACAGAGCACCAGAGTTCACAAAGAAAAGCTTTCCGGCCTGAACCTCTGTGCCCTCTGTGTGCTCTGTGGTTTAAAAACTCTGGTTACACCAAATCACACTGATTCATAATCAACCCCAAAATGATCGGCATAGATCACCGGATCACGACGGCGACTGGAAGGTACATCTCCAGCTACTTTGCCAACGAAGAGCAGACCGACAATCTCAAGGTTATCGGGCACCGAGATAATCGGCCGGACCTCAGCCGGATCAAAAAAAGTAAACCAGAGGGTACCAAAACCCAAAGTCGTGACCGCCAGCATCATATTCAGCATGCAGGCCGAACCGGCCTGTATGCTGCCAGCAGGCTGATTAAAATAATCTCCAAGACCACCTTTACGAGGATCGACCAGAACCGCAATGACGAGCGGTGCTTCCTCAATAAAATCAATACTGAAACCTCCTACCCAGCCGGGGCCGCCATTGTCAAGCACTGCCTGCTTGGCTTTTTCGCCGGCCTGGCGCAGCTTTTTCTTGATCTCATCGGCAGTAATAACCACAAATGACCAGGGCTGCTGGTTAAGCGGATTGGGAGCCTGCCGGCCGGCGTTTATGATCATTTTAATTTCTTCCGGTTTAAGGAGCACTTCCGACTGAAAAGAGCGGCAGCTTTTACGCGCCTCAAGCAGAGAAAAAAGATCAGCAAATTTCATAGTCATGACTCCCTCTATTTCATCCAGGGCGGCAGGATAATATTGCCGGTAGCCCCCGCTTTAGGAAAGAATTGCACACGTTTGCCATCCTGCCATTGAAACATGCAACCGGCAGCACCTTTTTCCGGATCGTCGGCAGGAATAATCTGGTGGTTTTTGGCAAATTTCATCCGCCCGTAAACCCCCATCAGATCTTGTTCTTCAAGAGCCTTGATCACCGCATCAGGATTAAGACTGCCGGCAGCTTCGATGGCTGCTTTCAACTGGTAAACCGCCATATAGCTGGATGAAGTCCCATAGCCTTCGGGCTCCAGGCCCCATTTTTTCTTGTAGCTGTCAACAAACTTCATCGTCCAGGGGGTCATGGTTGATGGTACATTCCCGCCATTGACGGCATCAACAATCGTGTATTCACAATTGCCCTTGGTCGCCTCCCAGAAATTAGGCTGTTCAGCCGCCGACATAAAACCCATCGGTACGCACTTCATCTTCATATTCTTCCACTGTTTGAGCAAAATTGCTGATTCCGGCATATCCATCCAGATAAACAGAACTTCTGCTTTCAAGCGGCGGGCTTTCAAGAGACCCATGGAGAAATCGGTTGATCCGGTGGGATAAATCTCCTGACCCAAAACTTCCCATTTGCCGGTGCCCTTGAGCAATTTAGCGATAAATCCGCCGGCTTTACGGGCATGAGCGACATCCTGAACCATGATAAAGGCTTTCTTGAGACCGTGTTCACTGTTTAATTGATTAAAAACCTTGATCATATCTTTACCGATCGTGATGATCTCGGAAGAGTTGCGAAAGCAGTATTTAAATTTATCGTAATCAGCCGCAATCCGCTTGTGGTAGCCCGGACTTAAAACGCCGGTCGTGACGATCGAAACCTTCTGGTGTTTATTGAGCAGATCCATAACTGCCATTGCGGCTTCCGAACGAACCGGCCCACCAACAATAAAATCAGCCTTTTTTTCGAGAATAAGTTTTTCGACTCCGAGCAGGGCTTCACTAACCGGAACTCCGGGTTCAAGCGACCGGGTATCGATAATTTCGACATTAAAAGGATGACTGGCGCCGTTAAAGGTTACCCCGCCGGTCTGATTAATCTCTTCAACCGCCAGTTTAATCCCTCTTTCAGCATCCCAACCGTAGAGAAAAGCGGTTGACAACGGGCATCCAAGAACAATCGGTTTTCCAGTAGCAGTAGCACCGGCTGCACTTGCAGTGCAGATAACCAATAGGACAATTATCAACCAGCTAAAACTTTTACCAATTTTCATCACTACACCTCCTGCATCAGTTATGGATTCTCGTGCATTCAAAAAAACCAATTTTATAATCAACTAGCAATGAATATGCCATAAAATAGTATTCTAACCTGCACATACACTTAAAAAAGTTTCCATAGTTCAATTCACACAAATACAAAGGGAAATAGAATCAAATTACTTAAAAAAATAATCTCAAACTATAAAATCGTTTTATTGAAAAACAAAAAACAAGCGAGTGTAGATGGATAAGAATTTTCCAGGTGGATAATTATTTTCCATCATTGATGAAGGATATCCCTGCCGGACAAGCTGCTTCAGCTATCTCCGGAAGAAATATCCAGTGACTTGATTTTATTTCGTAAGGTAGGCCGGGTAATACCCAGAATGCGGGCCGCCCGGGAGATGTTCCCGTGACAACAGTCAAGAACATGGGCGATATGCTGGGCCTCCATTTCACTCAGACTTTTTAATTGAAAGGATGCTGGATTATCAACCGGCGGCCGGCGCAGCAGGTTAACAACACAAGATTCCTGCAGACAATCATCTTTGGAAAGAACTACGGCACGGGTCAGGACGTTTTCCAGCTCACGAATATTTCCGGGCCAGTCATGCTCCATAAACCGTGTAATGGCAGCTTTCGAAATTCGCTGAATTCTTTTACCGGTAGTGCGGTTTATTTTTTTTATCAGGTACTCAACCAGCAAAGGAATATCATCTTTGCGTTTTCGCAAAGGCGGGATAGATATCTCAAAAACTTTGAGCCGAAAATAGAGGTCTTCACGAAACTCTCCCCGCTCAACCATTTGCGCAAGATCACGATTAGTCGCGGCGATAATCCTGGCATTGAATTTTATCTTCTGATTTCCCCCAACCCGCTCAAATTCCCGTTCCTGGATAAAGCGTAGCAGTTTGGCCTGCAAATGGAGGGGAATTTCACTGATTTCATCGAGAAACAAGGTACCACCACCGGCAATCTCAAGTTTGCCTTTTTTGGTCTCACTGGCCCCGGTAAAGCTGCCTTGTTCATGGCCGAAAAGTTCGCTTTCAATCAGGTTTTCAACAATCGCGGAGCAGTTGAGAGCGATAAAAGGCTCTCCGGCCGACGAGCTGTAATAGTGAATAGCCCGGGCCACCAACTCTTTACCGGTACCGCTCTCACCGACAATCAGAACCGTGGTTTTCACCTCTGAAAGCAGACCGATAAGCTTAAAAATCTCTTTTAACTCATGGGAGCGACCGACAATCGTGTTCTCCTTAAACCCCTCATCCACAACCTTTATGGATTCAGTTTCAGGAATATCACTTAAGGCCTTGTCTATAACCGCATCAAGAGCGTCAATATCAATTGGTTTATGTAAATAGTCAAAAGCTCCGAGCTTGATAGCCTGAACCGTAGTTTCCATCTCCTGATAGGCTGTGATGACAACTGTCCGACAATCTATACCCTCAACTTTAAGCGCTTTCAGCAGTGCCAGTCCACTCATACCGGGCAGACGCAGATCGACAATGGCAACCGCCGGCTTCCGGGCCTGGATCAGCGCCAATCCAGCTTCACCATTATCAGCTATGGCAACTTCATAACCCTTTTCCCGAAAATAGAGTTCAAGACTTTCCAGCAGTCCCAGGTTATCGTCAACGATGACTATTTCAATTCTTTTTGCCATGGCAGTACAACCCTGAAAATTGTGCCCCGATTAATCTTGCTTTCGACCCCGATCGAACCACCATGCTGTTCAATCACCCTGGCAACATTGCTGAGTCCAAGACCAATACCGTTTTTCCTGGTGGTAAAAAAAGGTTGAAAAATCTGCTCCAGCTCATCTTCCCGCATACCGCAACCGCTGTCAACCACAGCAATTTCAATCATACCATTATCGGCACCGGTATTTAGCCGAAAACGGGTCGAAATGGTTAATCTTTTATCCGGGGATTCGTGCAGGGCTTCTATCGCATTGGTAATCAGGTTATCAAAAACAATATCCATACTGTTACTATCAACTTTGAGTTCCGGCACCGCCTCGTCAAGCTCAACCTGCATGAGGATACCCGCAGCAGCCAGAAGATCATCAAACCTTCGTATAGCCTTATTTATCAGATCATTGACATCATACCAGTGCGGACTTATTTCGAGAGGCCTGGAGAAAAAGAGGGTATCCTGTAGAAGTTTGTCAAGCTTATCGATATCACGCAGGATAATTTCCATGCGCCGGGTATCGTTTTCAGCCAGATCAAGCTTTCTTTGTAAAATCCTGACATTGACCTTTATCGATGAGAGCGAATTTCTGATCTCATGGGCAAAAACAGTGGCTATACGACCAATTACAGCCAAGCGTTCATGCTCGAGTTCTTTACGCACAGATTCCATCCGCTCAGTGATATCCCGACAAACTCCAGCCTGGGCTGCCAGACCATTATAGCGAACCCAATTGATTTTAATCTCAACCGGAAATTTGGTTCCATTAACCTTAACTGCTTCGGTTTCATAAACTTCATGATTTGAAACGCTAGAAAGTTGATCTTCGGTCCCGGCAAAGAGACTACCGTAACTTTCCCCCACCAAGGTTTCCGGTTCCCGCCCCAACATTTTACCCAGAGCCCGATTAGCAAAAATCAGCCGATGGTCACGACAAACGAAATAACCATCGCTGATATCCTCAATCAAGGTCCGATAACGATTTTCAGAATTAGAGAGCTGCTCAGTCCGTTTTTCAACCTTCTCTTCAAGACTTTCCAGAAAACCCTGCATTTCCTCTTCATGCTTACCCTGGAAATATTCACTAAATCGGTTAATCGTGACATCCACCGAATTATTTACCGAAAGCAGAGCATTGCATAATTCCTCTCCCTGAAAAACCAATGGTAAGTGATTGATCATAATGATTCGGAAGATACCAAAGGCTTTCTGGACCTCAGAGAGAGAAAATCCGCGATCAAGTCGCATTCGCGTAATGAAAACGATAAACTCCTCAATTGGCTGCCAATCATGGTTGCAGATAACCGAATAATTGCCGTCATAGGCCCGGGCCACAGTCTGATGCAGTTCCGATAAGTTACGTTCGCGGTAACGGTCACTGATTGTGCGGCTCAACTGCAAGACCCAGTCGTCGATAATCTCGCTGCGCTTTTCTCTGAGGAATTCACAAAGGTTCATAACACTCCATTACTTGTCGGCATCCAGTACCAACCGGTAAATATCTTTTTTCCGCCAGCCGGGAAATTCAACCTGAAGGACATCAACCAGATCCCTGGTAGATAATTTGCTGGATATCACCAATTCCTGCAGCCGCTTTTTCAACAGTAAAGGATCGACCTCCTTTTCCTCCTGATCACCCTTGGACACTCCGGCAACCACCAGGGTGATCTCCCCCCGCCATTTACGATCACTTTCCCGGACGATAATATCCTCAACCGAACCACGGATATATTCCTCATAAATTTTGCTCAGCTCACGGGCAATGCAGATATTCCGATTACCCAAAGTTTCCGCCACCGCTGCCAGAGTTGCCTTCAGACGCCGGGGGGATTCATAGAATATCAT
>DQWO01000291.1 GCA_011042595.1 Pseudomonadota bacterium | reverse complement strand
GTCTGGTTATCGTTAGGATCATATTCGCTTTCCAGCTTGCCATAGAAATATTTGCGGCTCCAATATTCCAGCTGGGCCTTAATATCAGAAAAGTTGTGGTTATCGATAAACTGGTCCCCATTTGCTTCGTTAATCAGATTGTATGACTGTTCCAGTTCCGCTTTAAAATATTGATGATAATCATAGCCACCATTTTGATCAGAATAGCGACCAATCAGCCGGCTGACCAATCCATAGGTGAGATTGTTTTCTTCATATATATGATCAAGATCATCAAAATGAGGCAGTTTGTCCTGGTCAACATCGGGAACATAAAGATAGCTGACCGTCGGTTCCAGGGTGTGCAAAAAACGGTCAGCCGCAGTCCCCGAACGGGAAAAAACCCGCTCCATTACTGTCTTGACTTCTATTCCGGCATCAACAAGCTCCCGGGACTCAGTATCTGAACCTTCATCCTCCCAATCAGTCAGGTAAAAAGTCTCTCGGACGCCGGCTGATGGCGTAACTTCCAGCGGCCCCAGGTGAAACGGATAATTCACCCCTGGATGAAAATCAAAACGTTGACCACGGTCACCGGTTTCCCGCCAGAAATTCGCGTAAGAGCTATCCAGATGCCAGAATAACGACGTCTTGCCCAGTGGCTGTTCCAGGACAGTCAAAGTTATTTGGGGTAAAACTTGCAAAACCGTATCATTATGAGGCAGAATCAGGGAATCATAGTAGAGACCTTCTGCCGTCAGATTTAAATTCTGCCGGGCCCAACTTTTGGAAAAAATGATATTTGATCTCAGCTCATTATCCGTTTCATAATCAACATCATCCAATTCATTGATAAATGTATTGCTGAAAGCATTGGGGAAATCATCCAAAAAATAATTATCACTGACAAAGTTCAAATGCGCTTTAAGCTGAGCCCCTTTGGCAAAATCCTGGAAATGCCGAGCCCCCAGCGACCATCGGTCCGATTCCGTTTGGGGATACTGTTCATTATCCTTCACCAGCCTGTCATACAGATAACTTCCATTAATCTCTCCCTTGGCCGTTTCATTTAAAACGTAGCGATATTCTCCTCCCAACCGGACTCCCCGATGCCCATAACTTTCAAGGCTGAAAGTTGCGTCATGGGCCTCATCGATGGCCCAGAAATAGGCATTTTTAGTCATCAGGCCATCTTCCTGACCATAGCCAATGGAGGGTATCAGCAATCCGCTCTGGCGTGAGGTTTTAACCGGGAAATATGCTTTGGGAAGATACATAACCGGTATATCTTTAATTTTAAAAACCGCTTTATCTGTGACCCCATAACCGTCTTTTGTCACGTGCACAGATTCGCAACTGACCATCCAGGCGGCTTTGGCAGCATCACAAGAAGTCAGGGTTGCATCCTTCGCTAGGTATTCATCCGGACCCAACTTCTCAATTTCGCTGCCGGTGATAAAGAAATGTTTATCTTTAACAAAAATTCGCCCCTGACGAATATGCCCGGTTTTAGTATCCAGGTTAAACTTCAGATAACGGCAGGCTAGATAATCCTCACGATCGCGCAGCAGGACATCCCCCCACGCTTCAAATTCACGGCTACGATTATCCAAAATGACTTTATCTGCCGACAATTCCATGCTTTCCTGGCGAATGACTACATCGCCCTGGGCGATATAGCGGCCAAGAACCTTATCATAGATCAAGTGCTTTGCCTCTATTTCAACTGTCTTTGCTGAGGTTTGCATATCAAAGGCGGCGTACAACATGGTATTCCAACCAGATAAAAAAACGACCAGCAGCATTAGAACCAGCAGCCACTTATATCGCCGGTAACTTTGCACTATCCATTTAGCTTGCATTGGGTCTCCCGTTAACAGTTTTCGCTATCGTCTGCTGCCAGAGCACGAACAAGATCTACCCCGCCTTGATAGGCTTCATCGAGATATTCCGGATGTTTGAGAACATCATCCGGGAATTCCAATCCCCGATAAAGCAGGGACCGCCATAAGGTTGTATCCAGGGTATCAAAAAAATAACGAACTGTCAGCAATGCTCCGTCAAAAAGTTTTTTACCATGAGAAGCACCAGCGGAAATAAACAGTCCTTTTTTTTGGTTTTCAGTGTGGTTAAAAGGTTTTTTGTCCAACCAGTATTTTTTAACCCATCGTGATTGGAAACGGTCCATAAATATTTTTGTGTGAGCGCTAACCGTATAAAAAAATATCGGGGAACTCAAGATAAATGCCTGGCAGCCGGTTAACTGCAAACATATTTGCTGAAAATCATCCTGAATAACACATTGCCCGTTTTTTTCACATCCATATATTTCCAAACAGGGAGAAAGATTCTGCTCCCGCAGAACATATACCAACACCTCACCACCAGCATCAACTACCCCTTTAACTGCCTGGTTAGTCAAACGAGCGGTATTCCCCTCTCGCCTGGGGCTCCCCACAATAACGCCAATTTTCTTCAATTAGCCCCCACACTCATAAAACGGTGATTCGCGGCGGGCACCTCACAGCTGCACACGATGTGCAGCGAGAATGAGCGAGAGCCATGCCGGAACTGCCTTTAAATAATTTTTTTCGGCTGTTTTTTCATAACTCAGAAAGTTGAGCTATAAATTATTTATTTCCTCCAACGCCTCGCCGACACAATAGAGTGAACCGGTAAAGAATATGAGATCGTCTACTTTAGCCCTCTTTCTGCCCAGGGAAATCGCTTCAGCAATTGTTTCGGTACGAAAGACACGCTGACAGTACTTTTCAGCCTCAAGATACAACTGTTCGGTCGAACAGGAACGGTCCAACTTAGCCCGGGTAACAATAACCTCGGAGGCCAGCGGGGCAAGATAGGATACCATGACTGAAACTTGCTTATCTTTCATCGCTCCAATCAGCAGAATCAGCCGGCGTCCAGCTGAAAGCTGACGTAACACCGGCATCAGCGCCCGCACACCATGAGGATTATGGGCCCCATCGATATAAAAATCCGGTTTACTGCTGACTTTTTCCAGTCGCCCCGGCCAATAACTGTCAGCTAAACCTCGGCGTATTTGACTATCGTCAGGATTTACCACTCCCAGTCCGGCCAGGACTTCAAGCGCGCAGAGCGCCAGAGAAGCGTTATCCTGCTGGTATTCACCCAGCATTTGCACCCGCAGGCCCTTTAACTGTCTACGTAACCCTTTATAACTGAAGCTCCTGTCCGGTTTCCTGCGGATACGAAAATCCCGCCCGCTGAAATAGCATTTTCCACCCAGGCTCTGATTTTTCCGTTCAAGATACTCCCTTATCCGGCGATTTCGTACCCCGGAAACCAACGGCGTCAAAGGTTTAAGAATACCGGCTTTTTCCCGCGCTACGGAAAGCAAAGTATGTCCCAAATATTCTTCATGCTCCAAAGCAATATTGGTAATCATTGTCAACCGCGGCTTTGAAACCACATTAGTTGCATCCAGTGTACCACCTAGTCCGGTTTCTAAAATAACTACATCCGGCTGCAGCCGGGAAAAGTAAAGCAAGGCCATAGCGGTAGTAAAGTCAAAAAATGTGACTATACGGGGAATTTCCTCTGCCACCGGCCTCAGTTCTCTGGTCAGCTCCACAATTTCAGCTTCCGTAATCGGCTTACCCGCCACCACTATTCTTTCCGAAAAATGACGCAGATGCGGGGATGTATAAACTCCGACCCTCAATCCTGCTGCTGCAAGCATATCCTTCAAAAACGAGATGGTTGAGCCTTTGCCGTTACTACCCGCCACGTGGACAATCGCCAATTGCTCCTGGGGATTATCAAAAGCGGCCATTAATGCATGAATATTTTCGAGTCCCAGGCTAATGCCAAAATGTTCCAACCCGTATAAATAATCCAGGGTTTCCTGATAACTCATCGATTTTTTTCCATCATCAGCTCTTACTCACTTTAAGACATTAATGGGCTTTCTGCCAATTTTCCCCCACCCCGATATCAACCAGCAGGGGAACCCGCAATGAAACAATTTCAGTCATTTCCCGGCGGACCATTTCCCGCAGTGATTCTACTTCAGCTGGAACAACCTCAAATACCAGTTCATCATGGACCTGCATGATCATCCTTGATTTCCATCCCTCGCTTTCCAACCGGTGGTCAAGGTTAATCATCACCAATTTAATCAGATCTGCCGCTGACCCTTGTATGGGGCTGTTTACCGCCATACGGCGGGCCATTTCCCGGCGATTAGGATTGCGGCTGTTGATTTCAGGAAGATAACGTCGACGTCCCAGCATCGTTGAAACATAACCCTGTTTCTCCGCCTCAGCAACTAATTGCTCAAAATATATTTTAACCTGAGCATAAGTGGCAAAATAATTGTCTATATAAGCTTTAGCCGTGGCCCGGTCTATTTTCAACTCCCGCGCCAGGCCATAGGGACTCATACCATAGAGAACTCCAAAATTTACGACCTTAGCCTCCCGACGCATGTCTGAGGTTACCATTAACGGCAGGACTTCAAAAATCCGGGCGGCGGTCAAAGTATGGATATCATCTCCACGATCGAACGCCGCCAGCAGCTCCGGATCTTCCGACAGATGGGCCAGAATGCGCAGTTCAATCTGGGAATAATCAGCTGACATAATAACATTGTCACCCTCACCCACAAATGCGCGTCTGATATTCGCACCCTCCTGACTGCGGATTGGAATATTCTGCAAATTCGGGTCACTGGAAGACAGGCGGCCCGTTGCGGCCACTGTCTGATTGTATGATGTATGCACCCTGCCAGTTTCCTGGTTAACCAGCTTCGGTAGGGCGTCAAGGTAGGTTGATTTCAGCTTGGCCAAAGATCGGTAGGCAAGAATTTTTTCCGGCAGCGGGTGTTGCGTAGCCAGTTCGTTAAGAACATCAACATTTGTCGATGCCCCGGTCTTGGTTTTTTTTATGACCGGCAAATTCAGGCGATCAAACAATACCTCCGCCAGCTGTTTAGGTGAATTAATATTGAAGTTGGCGCCGGACATGGCAAAAATCTCTTCCTCCATGACCTTAAGTTTTATTTCATAATCGGCTGCAAGCTGGTTAAGCAGAAAAGCATCTATCTTAACTCCAGCCATTTCCATTCGCATTAGAACAGAAACCAATGGCATTTCCAGTTTATAAAATAGCTCTTCAAGACCTGATGTTTTAACCTTTTCTAACAGCTGTTCATGCAACAGATACGTTAGAGAAGCATCTTCACAGGCATATTCAGCGGCAATGTCCAATTTAACCTGATCAAAGGTACAAGCTTTTTTTCCGTGACCAACCACATCTTTAAACTCTATACTTGTATGCTGCAGCATTTCCAGAGCTATGGCTGACAAACTGTGACTATGACGTTCCGGATTCAAGACATAGGACGCCACCATGGTGTCGTACAGCTTACCGGCAATCAGCAGACCATGCCTTAAAAGAACAATCATATCATATTTGATATTATGTCCCCATTTTTCGATGCCGGGATCATCCAGCAACGGGCCAAGATACTGTTGCAAATCATTGAGCAACACCTGCTGCCCGGCAACTTCAGGGGCATGGCCAACCGGAATATAGCAGGCTTCCCCTTCCTCCCAGGAGAGCGATACCCCCACCAACTTAGCCCCCATCGCATTGATTGAGGTAGTCTCCGTATCAAGGGCAAATCCTTTTACCTTTAACAACCGCTCAGCAACTTCCTTCAACTGATCAGTTGTTATAATCAGTCTATAACCGGCGGAACTAACGGTTTTACGTGGGGCAATTTTCTTGGCTAAACGATAAAATTCAAGTTCCTGAAAAAGATCCTGTAAGCGCGGATAATTCATCTCACCACGCGACAGGTCCTCCAGCTTTGTCTCCAGGGGCACCTGATCATCTAGGGTCACAAGTATTCTGGAAAGCCTGGCATCATCAAGCCCCGCAAGAATCTTGTCCCGCCAGCCCTTTTTCTTTATCTGATCTGCATGTTCAAGCAGGTTATCCAATGAACCATATTCCTGCAACAGCGACAGGGCCGTCTTGGGACCAACGCCTTTTATTCCTGGAACATTGTCGGACTTATCCCCGGCCAGGGCCAGCAAATCCAATAACTGTTCCCCCGATAACCCGAATTTCTTTTCAACTTCCGGAACAGTGTAGATTTTTCCCTTAAGGGTGTCGTTCATAACTACACTATCACCAACAAGGCTCATAAGATCTTTATCGCCAGAAATGATTACCGCCGCAAACCCTCTTTCTCTTGCCTCTCTGACCAGGGTTGCAATCAGGTCGTCAGCCTCATAACCTTCCTGGTGCAGGAACGGGACCCCCAAAGCCTCAAGTATCTGGGTAAAATAGGGCAATTGCTGCACCAGATCATCAGGCATCGGCGGGCGATTCGCTTTGTATTCCGGATAAATTTCATCCCTCCAGGTTGGCCGGCGGGCATCCATGGCCACGGCAATGTACTCCGGCTGCTCATCTTCAATCAGCTTGAGCATCATGGTGGTGAAACCATAAATTGCATTGGTCGGCTGACCCTTCGCGGTTATCAACTCAGGCAGCGCATGATAAGCCCGGTAGATAAAAGAACTTCCATCTACCACATAGATTTTTTTCTTTTCCATCTTCTGTACAAACACCCACAATCATCGATAAGTGACTTTTTTAGTGCCTTACTACTGAAAGTCTGTCAATCTTTTCAGTACCCCCTTGAGGGGTATAAAAAAACAAGAAATTGTCGTAAATACATTCAGAATGTTCGGGCTTGGCTCATAGCGGCATTGGGTGCCGAACGAATCACCACGACGGTGATTCGCGGCACACACCTCGGAGCGGCACACGATGTGCCGCGAGAATGAGC
>DQWO01000101.1 GCA_011042595.1 Pseudomonadota bacterium | reverse complement strand
GCTCAGGTGGTTAGAGCATACGGCTCATATCCGTAGTGTCCGGGGTTCAAGTCCCTGCACCGCCACCAAGCGACAATCCGGAGAAATCCGGTCAGTTTTCAAGCCCCAAGTCCTAAAAGGATTTTGGGGTTTTTTATTTTTAAGACAGTCCGATAAATTCTATCGACATCGTGAGGGTAGCCCATAGCTTTTCCCGGCGATTGAAGCGTAAAAGTTGCCATGTTTGAGCCCGAAAGGGCGAGTTTGGCAAATTCAGTGGAGATAACCTGATTTTCACCAATAATCATAGGAAGTTAAAACTTCCATGGAATTTAGTTTTAACGCTATATGATTCATCGCAAAAAAATACTGCCGTAATTCTTAAGTTTTGCGTTTCCTATGCCGATAATCACTTAAACAGAGAATTTCATAATGATCATTTTATCCGTCTGACAAAACCAATAAATGTTAACCGCTCCCGGGCAGAGGATCGTCACCATGAGTGTTTTTGTTATTGACCACAATGCCGAATCTACCGAATATATCTCTCAGATTATCAGCTCCCTCGGGCTCACCCCGAAGCCGATTAAATCGCTGGCCTCCCTGGTTACCACTCTGCAGCTGGAAACCCCGAGACTGATTATTGCTGAAGCCCTGCTTCCGGGCTACGATGACTTTATTGTCCTGCAATACATCAATGACCAGGAGCAGAAAGAGCTGAAGAATATTCCAGTCATTGTCACAACCAGTCGTTCAAAAAGGGAAGATATTCTCAAAGCCAGACAACTTGGAGCCAAGGGCTTTCTGATTAAACCCTTTGACAAAAAATCATTAATCCAACAAATCAAACTGGCCCTGAAAATCAAAGACCTGACTCCGACTAAAGTCGCAGCTAAAATCGGGCATGCTGGAAGCACACGCCGCCAGCAACAACAGAAAATCTCCCTGAACAGCATCAATACAGAACGTCTTAAAAGCCGGATCCTGCAGAAAATAGAATCTATTCCTTCATTACCGGCCATTGTCTACAAAGTGATGCAGTTAATTAATGATGAAAACTCCAATGCGGCTGACTTTGAAAACCTGATTGTCAAAGATCAGGCCCTTACTGCCCGTATGCTGCGGATGGTCAACTCTTCTTTTTTCAGCTTATCCCGTAAAGTTAATTCAATTTCAGATGCGGTGGTTTACCTGGGACACAATACCATCAAAAGCCTGGTACTGGGTGCTTCAACCTCAAACCTGTTTAAAAAAAGCCTCAAGGTTTACGGCTATCAGAAGGAAGGCCTGTGGCAACATGCAAACCTGGTGGCAGCCCTGGCCCGTTACCTGGCTAAATCTGCCAACCTGACGCCGGCAGAGATCGAAAATTGCTACGTATCCGGTTTATTACATGACATTGGCAAACTCATTCTTGGACCTTTTGTGGAACAATTTGCCGATCGTTTTGCCCCCGCAATTGCAGCGAATAAACCCCTGTCCCAGGCTGAAAAAGAGATACTTGGTTTTGATCACGGGGAAATAGGAGGAATCCTGTTAACAAACTGGAAGCTACCAACAAACCTGGTTGAATCAGTTACCCTGCATCATTTTCCGGAAAATGCCACGGTTAATCCCCGTGAAACACTGGTCATTTCTCTAGCCAACAACCTTAGCAATCGATTGGGCTTTGCCCTTGAACAGCCGGTGGAACGACTGAGCCAGGAGCAAAGAGAGAAAGCCTATAAAATGCTCAACTTACCGTCAGACTGGGAAGAACAACACCATGATGAAATCATCACACTGTCTGCTCAGATCATGGAATTAATCGACAAGCTCTAAAATCGTCACAATAATTAGTGCCTTACTCCTGAAAGGCTGTCACTCTTTTCAGTACCCCCTTGAGGGGTGTAAAAAACAAGAAATTGTCAGGAATACATTCAGGATGTTCGGGCTTGGCTCATAGCGGCATTGGGTGCCGAACGAATCACCACGACGGTGATTCGCGGCACACACCTCGGAGCGACACACGATGTGCCGCGAGAATGAGCGAGAGCCATGCCGGAACATCATGATACCTTAATTTGGGTTGCGGGCGTTAAGCCCGCGTTAGAGCCATTGGCAGCAAAATTAAATTTTTTACCGTACGCACTGTTACTGTTATCAATAAAGAAGCAAAAAGGGAGAAACTGAATGAAAGGATCGATTCAACAAGCAGTCATGGAAATTCATGCCTCCATGGATTCTGAAGAAATATACCTGGCCATGAGCAGGCAACTGGCCGAGCGATTCGATATTCAGGCTTTTTCCATCTTTCTTTTCAATAATGACAGCCAGCAATACAACCTTGATTTTTCAACCGTCATTGACCGCGGTTATTGGGATGAAATTTTTTTCGATCGCGAAGATGTACCTTTTGACTATTTTTCCGGGCAGGAACCCCTTAACATCCCCTCGCAGCTAACCTGGTTTGGTAGTGAATTTGACGTCTATTGGGTCGATCTGTTACTGCGGGATAAAGAAGTGGCCATAGCTTTTGTGGCCCATGAATACCTGGAAAACTTCTCCGAATATGCCACCATATTGCAAATCTACCTGGACCAAGTCTGCCTTTCGCTGATCAAAACCAAGATTTATGAAGAAATGTGCAACTTCAAAGAGGAAAGCGCCGCCAAGCTCGATGCCATCAATGAAATGGGTGAGCTGTTGGGGAACCTTGATCTGGACCGGATCATGGCCAAGCTGATGGAACTATCCCTGAAGATTCTGCTGGCGGAAGTTGGATCCATCATGCTTTTCAATGAGGACAACGAACTTTCCACCAATATTGAATGGGGTTTAAAGGACGATTTTGTCAAGTCAATTATCTACAAGGACGGCAGCAGTCTGGTTGATAAAGTGGCTGAGAGCCGGTCCGTCTATCATATTGAAGACCTCCCCCATGACCAGGAACTGAGCATTGCCAGCAACCAGTATGCAGTCAACTCCATCATTTCGTTTCCATTGTTCACCAAGAATAGAACATATGGGGTAATTAATGTCATCAACCAGGAAGGCGGAACCTCGTTCGGCAGCCTGGAAATAGAAACTCTAAAAACGGTAGCTCAACTGGCTTCCATCGCCATCGAAAACGCTGTTTACCACCAGCAGGCGGTGGAGCAGGAAAAGCTATTGGAACAACTTCGCATTGCCGGAGATATCCAGCGAGGTCTTTTACCCCAGACAAACCCTGTTATTGAAGGTCTGGATATCAGTGGCATCAGCATGCCGGCGGTTAATGTCGGGGGTGACTTTTTTGATTATATTAATACACCAGAAGACAAATTATGCGTCGTCATTGGGGATGTTGCCGGCAAAGGCATCCCGGCAGCTTTGCTGATGGCAATGACCCGCAGCATGGTCAGATCCAGTCTGCAGCAATCAGAAAATAATTTAAATGATCTGCCGAAAAGGATTCAGTCGGTTAACAATTCTCTGGCCCGGGAAAATCTGAATGGTAAATTTGTTACCGCCCTGATTTATATCCTGGATCTCAAGTTAATGAAAATCCATTTTCTCAGTGCCGGACATACTCCACTTTATATTTTCCGTCCCCGGGAAAACAGCTTTCAATCCTACAATGAAGGAGGTCTGCCTTTTGGCATCCTGGAAAACGAACAATACCAGCATGCGGTTGTGGACATTAACCCAGGAGATATCCTGGTGACCTACACTGACGGGGTGACGGAAGCCCAGGGCAAAAGCGGCGAGCTGTTTGGCTATCAGCGGTTACAAAACATAATCAAGAAACAGGCCAGTCAAAGTGCCCAGGCCATTCGCAACAAGGTGATAAAAGAAGTGGAAGACTTTGCCCTCGGAATGCCCCAGTTTGATGACCTGACCCTGGTGGTGGCTAAAATCATTGAATAAATTCCAGTGCAGATACAAATTCATCCCCTCACGCTATCGGAAACCAGCTGTCTCCGGCCATTCTTCCATTGCACCATTACCAGTAAGCTGATAAAGTCCCCCAGTTTGTTTTTTCTTCCATCATCTGCTTAGGCTGTCTTGAAAAATTAGAATTTTTCAAGACAGCCTTCAGTCAGACACCAATTACTGAACGCCATGGACCGGTTGCCGCTTCCAGTCATAATCCGCCATTTCATCCCCATGCTGCTGGCATTAATTCTCTTGCCAGGAGCCTGCAAACCATTGCCACCGGCAAAAAATAATGACGATCAGATAACCATCGGGCTCGAAGGTTCACCCACCACCCTTGATCCACGCTACACCACCGATGCATACGGCTCCCGCATCCTGCCACTGATTTACAATGGCCTGGTAACTACCGACCGCCATGGCGCCATCGTCGCCGATCTGGCCAGCAGTTGGGAAATCATTGATAATCATACCTATCTTTTCAGGCTCCGGCCAACAATAAGTTTCAGCGATGGGTCACTCTGCACTTCCAGGGATATCAAGGCAACCATTGATTTTATGCGAAAACCCGAAAATGGCTGTCCGGCCTACGGCAGTCTGAACATCATTGATTCAGTCCGGACTCCTGACTCACTCACGGTTATTTTCCAGCTCAAAAAACCTTTTGCCAGTTTTTTATACGCCCTGACCAGCTACATAGTACCGGCTTCCTACTGTCAGCATAGCCTTGCAAAACCCATGAACATCCCGGGCACCGGAGCATTCAGACTGGTTGAATTTGCCCGTGGGCATCAAATTATCCTGGCCGGAAACCCACACTATGATCTCGCGACGCCACATCTTAACCGTATCTGTTTCAAAATCATCACCAATGATACCACCAGGATTCTGGCTTTAAAAAAAGGAACGGTGGACCTGGTCCAGAATGCCATTCCTCCCTATGCCCTCAAGTTCTTTCAGCGGGACCAACACCTGCGGCTACTCAGTCGTCAAGGAAGCGGCTATAAATATATCGGCTACAACCTGAAAGATCCGCTGGTCGGCAACACCATGGTACGTCAGGCTATTTCTCTGGCCATAAATCGCCGGCAGATCATTCGCTATGTCCTCAAAAACCAGGCCAGGCCTGCAAACGGCCTGCTACCGCCGGAGCATTGGGCCAGCGCTCCGTTTCTAAAACCGGCCCCCTTTAACCCCGACCAGGCAGCCATGATTCTGGATCAGGCCGGATTTCCACCACAAGATCCCGAAGGAATCCGCTTCAGCCTGAGTTATAAAACCTCCACCAACCAGGAAAGTTATGAAATCGCCCAGATCATCAAAAAACAACTGGCTCAGATCGGCATCCGGATTGATATTCTCCGTTTTGAATGGGGGACCTTTTTCGATGATATCAAGAAAGGAAACTTCCAACTCTATTCACTGAAATGGGTAGGTATTCAGGATCCGGATATCTTTTACTACATCTTCCATTCATCCAGCATTCCACCCCAGGGTGCCAACCGCGGCCGCTTCTCTAACCGGGAAATGGACAGGCTGCTGGAAGAGAGTCGAACAATCATTGACCGGAAAAAACGCCGGCAGATTTTTTTCAGGATTCAACAGATCATTGCTGAGCAGGAAATTTACACCAGTCTCTGGTACCGGAATGATGTGGTTATCATGAAGCGGAGGCTGGAAGGTTTTGAAATCTATCCGGGAGGGGCTTATACTTCGCTCAGGAAAGTCAAATGGCAAGATACCTGATCAAAAGACTATTAACCATAATTCCCACCATCATCGGGGTGGTTACCATGGTGTTTTTTCTGGTTCACCTGATCCCCGGTGATCCGGTTACCGTCATGCTGGGAGAACATGCCATGGCGGTGGAAAAAGCAGCATTGCGACACCAGTTGGGGCTGGATCAGCCGCTGTTGAATCAATATGTTCTTTTTCTCAAGGGAATTTTTCAGGGAAATCTGGGGAATTCCATCTTCTACCGGCTGCCAGTCAGCTCCGTCATTGCCAACCGGTTGCCGGCCACCATCATTCTGGCCGCCGCCGCCATGGGTGTGGCCCTGCTTATTGCCCTGCCCCTGGGAATCCTGGCCGGCTGCCGGCAGTATAGCGCCATTGACAATTTCAGCATGTTTTTTTCCCTGCTGGGGATATCAATGCCGAATTTCTGGCTTGGACCTCTGCTGATTATTACTTTCTCCATCAAACTGGACTGGCTGCCGGTATCGGGAATGGATAGTTTGAAAAGTCTTATATTACCGGCCATTACCTTGGGAACCGCCCTGGCTGCCATTCTCTCGCGCATGACCCGTTCCAGCCTGCTGGAGGTCATCAGCCAGGAATACCTGACCGCCGCCCGGGCCCGGGGACTCCCAGGCTGGCGTGTCTTGATGAAGCACGCTTTAAAAAACGCCCTGCTGCCGGTAGTCACCATTATCGGCCTGCAGTTTGGGGCTTTACTTTCCGGAGCGATTGTCACCGAAAAGGTTTTTTCCTGGCCGGGAATCGGCAGTTTGCTGATCCAGGCAGTTTTTACCCGGGATTATCCCATGGTTCAGGGATGCATCCTGGTAATCTCTTTCTGTTACATCATTGCCAATGTCACCACTGAACTTTTCTATGCCCTCATCGATCCACGAATCCGCTATGAGTAAGATAGCAATGATCAGACCAGACGCCCCAATAATTGTTTGGTCAACATGATCATCTGCCGGGCATTCCCTACCTTTTTTTTCATAATGCTCATATAGAGCCTGGCGCTGTCTTTGGGAGGAACCCTGACTATTTCTTTGCGCTCCAGTTTGATGGCTTGTGGCTTGCAGGTGGGCACACAAACCCCGCAGCCGATGCAGCGGCTGTAGTCAACCACCGCTTTTTCATCGACCAGTGACACGGCATCCATCTGGCAGCGTTTGATACAGCGACCACAACCTATACATTCTTCCTCATCCACGACTGCTTGAAAATTGGTGGCAAAGTATTGGACTGGATTTTC